>JAHFBU010000202.1 GCA_023249795.1 Syntrophaceae bacterium | reverse complement strand
TCAACACCATTGACATGTCTGCTTGCTCTCCAAATATTTTGAGGGTCTGGCGCTCTATATCCCCTTTCCCCCCACAAGTTCAAGCGATATTTATCAGGGATCGCGCCTTCGGGATGTCGCTTGGCTGTATAAAATAATGTCTCATGATATTAGATAGATAAATTCAATCTTTACGATCCTGCCGGAAGGTTTGCTCCTTTCAGCAGCCCCGATCCCCGGCGTCGATTGCCCGACGAACCTCTGCCGCATAGGAAGAGGCCTTCTCGATCAGACCGGCACTTTGGCCGTTCTCGCCGATCAGGCGGACCAAAGCGCTTCCGATGACGATGCCGTCGGCCAGCGGCGCGATGGCTGACGCCTGCGCGGGGGTGGAGATGCCGAAGCCGACCGCAATGGGAAGCTTCGTCATTCCCCGGAGACGCTCCACATCCCGCCGGACGTCGTCGGG
Organism: Syntrophaceae bacterium; assembly: GCA_023249795.1. Classification (GTDB taxonomy): domain Bacteria; phylum Desulfobacterota; class Syntrophia; order Syntrophales; family UBA5619; genus UBA5619. The sequence goes on along the minus strand of JAHFBU010000202.1, from coordinate 3,242 downwards.
TTGGGGAATGGCCGTCCCGGTGACCCCGGTGATGGAGATGTAGTAAACAAATCCCGTCGCCCCTCGGAGGATCTTGTCTGCCCGCCTGGAGTTGGTCGTCGGGGCGATCAGCGTGATGAACGCCAACCCTGCCTTGTCGGTGAACCTCCTGAGTTCGTCCGCTTCTTCAGGGGGAAGATCGACGACGAGGATCCCATCCACGCCGCAGGCGGCCGCATCTTTTGCGAATCTCTCCGGACCGTAGCTCAGGATCGGATTGTAGTAGCCGAAGAGGACGATCGGGATCTCGCATGTCTTCCGGAGTTCTGCAACCATGGCGAGGATCTTCCCCAGCGTAGCCTCTTTCGCCAGCGCCCGCTGGGAGGCGGTCTGGATCACGGGGCCGTCCGCCGTCGGATCGGAGAAGGGGACGCCGACCTCCAGGATATCCACCCCGGCGCTCTCCAGGGCCGGGATCAGTTTCGCCGTTGCCTCCAGGTCGGGATCGCCTGCCGTGAGGTACGCGACGAACGCCTTCCTCCCCACTTTCTTCAACGCCTTGAATTTCTGTTCGATCCGTCCCATCATTCTTTTCCTTCCTCCCGCTTGGCGATGGTTTCCGCATCCTTGTCCCCCCGGCCGGAGAGGTTGACGATCACAATCCTATCTTTGGCCATTGCCGGGACTGTCTTCATCGCATAGGCGATGGCATGGGCGCTCTCCAGTGCGGGGATGATCCCTTCCTGCCGTGAGAGATAAACGAAGGCCTCCGTTGCCTCGTCGTCGGTGACGCTGACGTAGCGGGCTCGGCCCGTATCGTGGAGCCAGGCGTGCTCCGGTCCGACGCCGGGATAGTCGAGGCCGGCGGCGATCGCATAGGCGTCCCGGATCTGGCCGTGTTCGTCCTGCAGGAGGTAGGTCTTGTTCCCGTGAAGCACGCCGACCCTTCCTGCCGTGATGCTTGCCGCATGGAGTCCCGTGTGGAGCCCTTTCCCTGCCGCCTCCACCCCGGTCATCGCCACGCCGGAGTCACAGAGGAAGGGGTAGAAGAGGCCCAGGGCGTTGCTTCCGCCGCCGATGCAGGCGATAAGGCCGTCGGGAAGCCGCCCCTCTTTCTTGATGATCTGCCGTTTCGCCTCCCGGCCGATCACGCTCTGGAAATCGCGGACCATGACCGGATAGGGGTGGGGGCCGGCCGTCGTGCCGATCACGTAGAAGGTGTCGCGGACCGATGTGACCCAGGCGCGCATCGCCTCGTTCATCGCGTCCTTGAGGGTTGCCGTTCCGGCGGAAACGGGGACGACCTCGGCCCCGAGAATTTTCATCCGATGGACGTTGTGGGCCTGACGCCGGATGTCCTCCTCCCCCATGAAGATCCGGCACGCCATCCCGAAGAGCGCCGCTGCCGTTGCGGTGGCCACGCCGTGCTGGCCCGCCCCGGTCTCAGCGATCACCTTCTTCTTTCCCATCCTCCGGGCGAGAAGGGCCTGCCCCAGCGTGTTGTTGATCTTGTGCGAGCCGGTGTGGTTCATGTCCTCGCGTTTGAGGTAGATCTTTGCGCCGCCGAGGCTCTCGGTGAGCCGCCGCGCTTCATAGAGAGGCGTCTCCCGCCCCGCGTACTCCCGAAGATAAAAGGCAAACTCCTTTTTGAAGGACATATCCCTTCGGGTCGCGCGATAGGCCGCCTCCAGCTCCAGCAACGCGGGCATCAGGGTTTCCGCCGCGTAGCGCCCTCCGAAAATCCCGAAATGGCCGTGTCTGTCCGGTTGCGTATTATTCATCGATTCATTATTCCTTTCCAATCGTGAAAGCCTCGTAAAAAGTCGCGAATATTTCTTTCTGTCATTCCCGCGAAAGCGGGAATCCATGGCCTTTGATCAGATGTGGACTCCCGCTTTCGCGGGAGTGACAGATGTAGGGTGCCTCTTGACGCACCGCTTCTCTCTCCGGTGCATTACGGCTTCCGCATCATGTCCCCGATACCTGATCCTTGTTGAAAATGACCTTCGGTCCGGAGACACCGGATTTACGGATCAGATCTATGATCCGTTTCATCCGGTCGTGATCCTTGATGCCGGGCGCCTTCTCGATCCCGCTGTTGATATCCACGGCCACGGGGGCGACGGCCGTCAGCGCCTCGCCAATATTCTCGATGGACAATCCGCCGGCAAGAATCAGCGGCCGCTCCTTTGAAAGCCGGGCGGCCAGCCCCCAGTCGGCCCGCTTTCCCGTCCCGCCGTAACGGCCCGCCTCCCGGGAATCGATCAGAAATGCGCGGACTCGGTAGGCGGCGAGCGCCCGGAGATCTTCGGGCGTCCGGGGGAAGACGGCCTTGATAATCCTCTCCGGCGAAAACCGCCCGCAATACTCCGGTGATTCGTCGCTGTGGAGCTGGATCAGGTCGAGGCCGCAATCTTCGGCCGATTGCCTGACCTCTTCCGCCTCCCCGTTGACGAAAACGCCGACCGTTGCGATCCCCGGCGGCAAGGCCGCGATGATCTCCTTTGCCCGCTCCGGCGCGATGTATCGGGGACTTGGCGGGTGGAGGATGAACCCGACGGCATCGGCCCCGCTCTCGGCGGCGCAGAGGGCGTCATCGATATTCGTAATTCCGCAGATCTTGATCTCGGTCATTTTCCCAGGAGTTCTTCCAGTTTCGGCCCGATCTCCGGGGCCGAAATCAGCGTCTCGCCGATCAGAAACGCCCGGACACCCGCTTTAAGAAGGGTCTCGATCTGAGCCCGCGACCGGATTCCGCTTTCGCTAACGACGAGCCGGCCTGTCGGGATGAGCGGGGCGAGTTCCAGTGATGTCCTGATGTCCGTCTCAAAGGTCTTCAGGTCCCGATTGTTGATCCCGACGATCTCGGCGTCGGCAAAGAGGGCCTTCTCCAGCTCCGCCCGGTTGTGGATCTCGACCAGTGATGCCATCCCGAGCGTCGCGGCCAGCTCCCGGTATTCGCGGAGCTCGCCCTCAGAAAGGATCGCCGCGATCAGCAGGATGGCGTCGGCGCCGATCGCCCGCGCCTCAAGGATCTGGTAGGGGTCGATGATGAACTCCTTCCGGAGAACCGGCAGGGTCACGTTGACCTTCACGGCGGTCAGATCCGCGTTGCTCCCGCCGAAAAAGGTCTCATCGGTCAACACGGAGATGGCCGCCGCCCCGTGGTTTTCATATTCCCGTGCGATCCGGACCGGATTGAAATCCGCCCGGAGCAGGCCCCGCGAGGGGGAGCGCCGCTTCACCTCGGCGATGATCGCGCA
>JAHFBU010000201.1 GCA_023249795.1 Syntrophaceae bacterium | reverse complement strand
GAAGGCCGAACAGAAGGAGATCATCGACGGTCTCAGCCGGGGTACGGTGGACATTGTGATCGGCACCCACCGCCTCCTCCAGAAGGATGTGAGCTTTCGGAACCTGGGGCTGGTCATCATCGACGAGGAGCAGCGCTTCGGCGTCAGCCACAAGGAGAAGCTCAAAAAAATACGCACACTGGTGGATGTTCTTACGCTGACGGCGACCCCCATTCCCCGGACGCTCCACCTGTCGCTCGTCGGCATCCGGGACCTCTCAATCATCAACACCCCGCCGGAGGACCGCCTGCCGGTGAAGACCCACGTCCTCGAATTCAACGAAGAGGTGATCACCGACGCGATCCGCCGGGAACTGGCGAGAAACGGCCAGGCCTTCTTCCTGCATGACCGCGTCCGGTCGATCTTCACGATGGCCCGCCTGGTCCAGAAGCTTGTCCCGGAGGCGCGGGTGGGGGTGGTCCACGGCCAGATGACGCCGAAGGAGATCGAGGAGGCCATGGTGCGGTTCGTCCGGCGGGAGGACAACGTCCTCGTCTGCACGACCATCATCGGCGCCGGCCTCGACATCCCGACGGCAAACACCATCATCATCAACCGGGCCGACCGCTTCGGCCTTGCCCAACTTTACCAGATCCGGGGGCGCGTCGGACGGTCGAAGGAAGAGGCCTTCGCCTATCTTCTCGTCCCGAAGGGGGCGATGCTCTCCCGCGACGCGCAGAAGCGGCTCCAGGTGATCATGGAGTTCACCGAACCCGGCTCCGGCTTCCGGATCGCCTCCAACGACCTGGAGATCCGGGGGGCGGGAAGCCTCCTCGGGATCTCCCAATCCGGCCATGTCTCCGCCGTGGGCTACGAACTCTACACGGAACTGATGGAGCAGGCGGTCCGGGAGATCAAGGGAGAGCCGGCGCCGGAGGAGGAGGTCCGGCCGGAGATCCATCTCGGGATTCCGGCGTTCATCCCCGAGACCTATATGGCCGACGAACACCAGCGGCTGGTGACCTACAAAAGGATCTCCCTCGCCGCGACCGACGGGGAGCTGGACGGAATCCGGGACGAACTGCTGGACTGCTACGGCCCCGTTGCCCCGGAGGTGACGAATCTCCTCGCGGTGATCGGGATCCGCAACCTCCTCAAGGGGCTCAAGGGAAGGAAGATGGGCTACGACGGCAAGGCCATGTCGGTCTTTCTGCAGGAGAAGAGCCCGATCCATCCGGTCCGGATCGTCGAGATGTACCGGAGGAAAATCAAGGGGGTGCAGCTTACCCCCGACTTCAGGCTGACCGTCCCCATGCCGGGGCTGGAGGGGCCGGAGATCCTGGCCCGCGCACGGGAACTGCTCCTGGAGCTGAGAGGCTGAGAATGGGTGAGGTCATAACTCGCGGCTGCATAAGGAGTCTGGACAGAAGGGCGATACTGCTGTCGATCGTCGTGCTGACATGTATGGCGGCCTGCGGGGGTGGAAAACCCTCTCCGTCCGCGGCGGCGGTCGCGATGGTGAACGACGAAGCGGTCTCCCTTACGGAATTTCAGCAGTCCCTGTCGGAGGAGACCGCCCTTGCCGGGCGGAAAACACCGCTCAACGTGGCTGAGATGGAGGGGCTCAAGACGGCGGTGCTCGATAACCTGATCCGGGACAAGCTCATGCTGCAGCGGGCCCGCGCCCTCTCGCTTTCGGTCGGCGAGGCCGAACTGACCGCCCGGATCGAGGAGATTCGAAAGGACTATAACGACCAGTTCGGCAAAATGTTCGGGGACGGGGGGGTCGATTATTCCGCCTGGAGGGAGGCGCTCCGGAATCGGATGCTCTTCGAAAAACTCGTTGCCGTTGACGTGAATGCAGGTATCCAGGTCACGGATCAGGAGGCGGAACGGTATTTTGACGCCAACCGCAAGGCTTACGCGACCCATCGGCGGGTGCGCGTCTCGCAGATCGTCGTTCCCGACCGCGAACGGGCGGAGGGGGTGCTGAAAAGATTGAAGGCTGGAGAGGATTTTGCTATGGTCGCAAAAGAGGTTTCCATCGGTCCTGAGGCGGTCAGAGGCGGCGATCTCGGATATTTCGAACAGGGGGTCATGCCCGAGGCGATCGACCGGATGGTCTTTTCCCTGCCGGTCGGCAAGATGAGCAGCGTGGTCCAAAGCCCATACGGCTTCCACGTCTTCAAGGTTCTCGGTCAGGAGGGGGCGGGTGGCCGGAACTTTGCGGACGTGAGGGACAAGGTGATCGCCGATCTGAGAAAACAGGAGGAGGCCGACGCCTACCGGGGCTGGATCGACGGGCTGAGGGCAAAGGCCGAAATCCGGATCAATCGCCCTCTTCCGGGCGGTCCGCCGCCGGTGCAACCGGAAATGAAGGATGTGCGTTTGCCCGCGGTTTCGGAGAAACACTGATCGGGGATGTCCCGTGAATTCGGGAGCGATATAACATTTAAGGAGAACTTGATGAAAATCGGAAAAACGATTCTGGCGGGAGTGGCCGCGGTGCTATTGAGCGCGACGGTACAGGCCGGGGTGGCGGACCGGATCGTGGCGGTCGTCAACGATGAGATCATCACGCAGTCCGATTTGAACGCCGCCTTTGAACCCTATCGGGGAAAGTTCGAGGCCTCCTATCGTGGAGAGGATAGGGATAAGGCAAGGACCGATACCCAGCGGCTCATCCTGAACCGGATGGTCGACAACCTTCTGATCGAGCAGGAGTCGCGGAAGACCGGGATTACCTTACGGGACGAGGAGGTCACGGAGGCGATCGCGGATATGCAGAAACAGAGGAATATCGCTCCGGAGGAGTTCCGGAAGGCCCTGGAACAGGAGGGGATAACCCAGGATGCCTACAGGAAGGATGTCCGGGATCAACTCATGCGGATGAAGCTGATCCGGCGGGACATCAAATCCCGTGTGGCGGTGACGGACGAGGAGATCGGGGAGTATTACCGCAACCACCGGCAGGATTATGAGGGGAAGGAGTCCGTCCGGCTCAGGCAGATCTTTCTACCCCTGCCGAAGGAGGCGGACCCCGCCGTAAGGGAGAAGCTCCGGACGGATGCCGAGGCGATACGGAAGCGGCTGCTGAACGGCGAACCCTTTGATGCGCTCTCCGCGAAATACTCGAAGGGGCCGGCGGCGGCGACCGGCGGCGACATCGGCTACATCGAGAAGGGGATGGTTCTTCCCGGGGTGGAAGCGGCCGCCTTCAGCCTGCCGCTGAATCAAATCAGCGCCGTGATCGAAACCGGCGCCGGATTTCACATCATCCAGGTTATCGACCACCAGGGGGCGGGACTCAAGGCGATTGAGATCGTCCGGGAAGAGATCCGGGAGAAGGTCGAACAGGGGAAGATGGAAAAGAAATACGGGGAGTGGCTGGAGGAGTTGCGGAAGAAGTCGCATATTGAGATCAAACTATAATGAATTACATTAGAATCAAAGGCGCGTCACAGCACAACCTCAAACACATCAACGTCGATATCCCGCGGGACCGCCTCGTCGTCATCACCGGCGTCAGCGGCTCGGGGAAGTCCTCCCTCGCGTTCGATACCATCTACGCCGAGGGTCAGCGGCGCTACGTGGAGTCCCTCTCCGCCTACGCCCGGCAGTTCCTCGGCCAGATGGACAAGCCCGACGTGGAATCGATCGAGGGACTCTCCCCGGCCATCGCCATCGAACAGCGAACGGCCGCCCACAACCCCCGCTC
>JAHFBU010000016.1:10815-13559 GCA_023249795.1 Syntrophaceae bacterium | reverse complement strand
GATGCCGGCCAGAATGGCGGCCAGCAACTGGTCCTGGACCGGAATGACGCCGAAATCCAGCCAGGCAACGGCGCCGGAAAAGATGATCGTCCCCGCGATGCTGTAGAGGAAAAACCGGCGGCTGATGAAAAACCAGCCGCCCACGAAAAGCGGTACATTCAGGGCGGCGTAGATTACCGCGACGGAGAGAGCCGGCGTAAGATAATGGAGAACGAGCGAAAGCCCCGTCACCCCGCCGCTGACGAAGCGGTGGGGAATGAGGATCCCGTTGATCCCCGCCGCGGTCATGGCGCTCCCGACGGACAACAGGAAGAGGTTCCAGCCGACGGCCTTCAGAACCGGCCAGCCGCTCCATTGGGCGACACCCTTCATTTTTGTTCCTCCAACTGAGTCATCGGGTCTTCTTGCCCCGATCCAATTCGGCCGTTCCCGCCTCCTTGAACCCGTTTCTCCAACTGAACATTGTTAAATCAGAAAAACCCACGCCGCGTTCCAGCAACCGCACGAATATTTCCACCAAATGGGGATCAAATTGCGCGCCGGAACATCTTCTCAACTCGGCGACGGCCTCTTCCCGCGAACGGGCCGCCTTGTATACCCGTGCGTCCGTCATCGCGCTGAATGAGTCTACGATGCCGATAATGCGCGCTCCCAGGGGTATGCCGTCGCCGGACAGGTGATCCGGATAGCCCTGGCCGTCGAAACGCTCATGGTGATGGTGTACGATTTCCGCCACGTCGCTCAGGCGTGGCACGGGCTTGAGTATTTGCCAGCCGATGATCGGATGCCTGCGCATCAGTTCCCACTCGCCTGCGTCGAGAGAACCATGTTTCTGCAAGACCGCATCGGGTACGCCGATCTTGCCGATATCGTGCAGGATGGCTCCGTATATCAGATCCTGCAATTCTCGCGGGGACATATCAACCTCCCGGCCGATGGCCGCTGCCATGTCCGCGAGGTGTTCGGAATGATCGGCCGTGTAGTTGTCTCTGGCGTTGACCGCATTGGCCAGGGTCAGGGTGGTTTGAAGGTAGGCGCGTTCCAGTTCGGCAAAAAGTTCGGCGCGATGCAGGGCGGTGGCCACCTGCTCCCCGATGCTCTGCGCCAGTTGAAGCTTCTCCTGGGTGAAGGGTTCGCGATCCGCGTTACGCGTTTCAGCAATCATCATGAGCCCCAAAGCGCGTTCGCCCAAGTGAAGGGGGACAAGGCATATCGTCTCCGCGAAATCAAGGAAGAGAGTATGGCCTTCGCGTTCGTTTACCTCATGGCTGTCGGCGTGGAGAACGACCGGTTCATTCACCGATAGAGCGCGCCTGCAGTAAGCGCAATCGGAGGCCGGAACGTGCTGACCGACTTCAAGATCACGATTCAGGATGCGGACCGGATACGCCGCCGCAACAACGAATTCGTTTTCCTTCAGAAGGATAAAACGGGCAAAGGTGACGTGGAGGGTCTCAACGACTCGTTTTGCAACGAGGTTGAGGATGGCTTCGGTTTCGTGAACGGCGTCGGCCAGAACGCGGGAAAGACCATAGAGGGTCGTCAGTTCCTCCAACTGCTCCCGCGTCTTCGAAAACAGACGATGGATCTCCTCGTTGCGGCGGATCAGCTCCCGGGAAGCCCCGCGAATCAGGAGGAAGAGCGACCCGTAGAGAATCATGAAGCTCAGCGTAAGCCGGGTCCAGACGGTGCGTTTTCCGTCGGCGATCTGGGCATCGAGCGAAGCCATATCATGGTATATCTCATAAACACCTGCGACGAGGTGCGAACCAGCAGGTTTTACGGGAGTATAAACCTCGATCAGCCGTTTAAAGCGGCCGCGCTCAGCCACGTTCTCTTCCCTTTCCAAGGAAGATATTTCGAATGCGGTTCTGCCTTCCAGTGCTTCCCGAAACTCTTTTCCGATGGGAAAGCGACGGCCAACCAGTTCCCGCTCGTCGGAGTAGAGGATCATGCCGTCGCGACTCCAGAGCTTGACGCGGACAACGTGCTGGCGATTGCGGCCGATGATATTTTCGCGGACCAATGTGTCAATCTGGGCAAAGCGGGCTGCGGGCAGGGGGCCGGCAAAATCGACAAGACGGAGACGCGGATTCAGGAGGGTGGCCACCTGCTCCGCGGCGTTTTCAGCTTCCTGTCGCAGGACCACCTTCTCCAGATAATTCTGGATTCCCAGGCCCATGACCACGGCAGCAGCCGCCGTTACGATAAGGCTTATCGCGGTAAATCTGCTCAACAGACTTAGATTCCAGATTTGCCCGAACCACTTCATGCGGGTACCCTCATGCGTCATATTTTCCGATATTCAAAGTGCCCCGTAAAATTATTCCGGCTTTTCAATATCGGCCCGATAGTAGTCCCGGACCTGCTCTTGCCTTTCCGTTACATGCCGGCGGACCTCCTCAAGGTTCTCCAGCAACAGCTTCACAATATGGGGATCCTGGATGCCGCGGGAGGCTTGCTCTCGAAGGATTTTAGTTATGTTTTCAGCCTTCATTCCTTTGCGATAAGGCCGGTCCTCCGCCAGCGCTGTAAATATGTCGGAAACGGCCATAATCCGTGCCCCGAGGTTAATTTCATGGGCTTCGCGCCTGAAGGGATACCCCTTTCCGTCCAGCCTCTCGTGGTGATAAGCGCCCCATTCGGCAATCATCTGAAGGCCGCCGATGGTGCTGAGGATGGAAAATGTGTGGTAGGTATGCTGTTTCATCACGGCCATCTCCTCATGCGTCAGCCCCGCCGGC
>JAHFBU010000016.1:0-10805 GCA_023249795.1 Syntrophaceae bacterium | reverse complement strand
CGGCTTTTCAAGGATCGCGTTGGGAACGACCAGCTTGCCGAGATCGTGGAGCAATCCCGCCACCTCCATCAGCTTCACCTCGGATTCCGACATGCCGACTATCCCCGCAAGAAGCGTGGCAGACTGGGCAACGCCGGATGAATGCGCAGCCGTAAAGGGTGATTTGAAATCGATAATCATGCCGATCAGTCGGGCGAAAATCGCGATACCGTTGATGTCGAATTCAATGGTCTGAAATGGACCGTTGTGCAGAAGCAATGAGTATAGGCGGGGAGATGCCAGGTCCAGCCAGAACTCTTCCCGGTCGGATACTTCAAGGAACAGGTCAACGATCCTTCCGTCGATCTGTCTGCCGGCAAGTTCCCTCATCCGGCTGCGGAGCGCTTCGTTCTGGTGCAGAATATATGTCTTTCGGTCTATCTGACGTTCCAGGCAGTCCGCGAGACAGAGAAGTTGCGCGTCGAATACCTCAGGGGCCTCTCGCGGCTCTTCATACGTAACCCAATCCCGGTGGTGGTATCGCACCAGATCCGCGCATGGCGCAAGCCACGGATTGGATTTGAAAAGATACTGTCCTCGAATGCAGTGCGGCTCCACCTCCGAGATTTCGTTCTCATGAAGAGATCTTTTTTCCTCGGTTGACAATGCTCCGATGTCGTGAAGCAACCCGGCAATAAAGACATTCTCAATCCTTTTTTCCGGCAACTTCGCCTGTTTCGCCAACTCCCAAGCAACGAAAGCCGTACGTTGCTGGTGCATGGCAAGCGAAGAAAATGCCAGATCCAGGGCATCCGAAAGGGAGAGAACGAGATTCCCGAGATTCACCGATATTTTTGGATACATGATTTTTCCTCCAGCCATTCGGCGCATTACGCTTCCTGCCTGTGCGTGACCGCACGCAGACAGGCGCGAATACACCCTACAAAACTACGACACTCTTTTCGACGCCCGGATACATGGCTCATCCTGCCTCTGTTTCCGTTTTTATCGGCTCTTCAAATATTGTTTCATGTCGCGATAGTAGTTTTCGTGCGGCCCGATCATGATGAGTTCCAGATCGCCGACATCCACCCGATATGCAAGCAGGTACTGAATGGTCTTGAATTTGAATTTGTGAACAAATACACCCCGGAGATCGCCTTTCTTTTCCGAACCGACGCCCGAATCTTCCACAATTCTTTTGATCTCCCGATCCAGTACGTCTTTCTCAGGCTTCGACATCTTCTTCACTTTTTTCTCAAACGATCTTGACTGGAATATTCTCATGAGAGGTTACCCAAAAGTGTATCCGGTCTTTTCATCCTGATCCAATTCGTCTATCCCGATCAAAATCTCCTTGATGAGAGAGTAGGGCAAATCGGGGTTTTCTTCGGCGCATTTACCCATTCGCGCCCAGTGCTCAATCTGTCCGGCCACGGACCGGTGATCGATCCGACTGAATTTCTTAGCCTCGCCGACAAGCGCTTCCGATACCCTTACTGCTGTTGCCATGATGAATTCCTCCAGATGATTGTAGTTGCATTATGGGTCCAACATACAACTATTGATTGCATTGTGCAACAATTAAATATTCGGCGGCTTTTCAGTCCAGCGCGGTCAAACCTTTTCGTCCCGGTTCACGATCCGGTCGGCTTCTTTCAACACCGCGAGCTCAGGGTAGTCGTATCTGGATTTGGAGTGGTGGTTCCCGATGATGTTCTTGACGATCTCGATCTTCACCTGGGAAAATCCGACGGCGTTGAGCAGCTCTTCCGCGACGGGCGGCCCGTATCCTTCCTGGAGTTTGCCGTTGTTGTACCCGTGCTTCTCCTCCGACACCTTGATTCCGACGTCGTGAAGCAGGGCGGATGCGATGACGATTTCCGGATCACAAGAGGGATGGTCGGCCATGATCATGTCGGCATGGCGGAGCACGCGCAGGGCGTGCTCGATCCGGCGGTCATCGGCGCCGAAGTAGCCTACAAGAATTCGAATCAGTTTCGCGCGCAAGTATTGCATTTATCAACCGAGGCTGTGTTTGAGCAGCGTGATTTGACCTTGCCGTATATTGACTTCTTCAGACGGGTTACGGCACCGCGTCCGGCATCGGCTCCTTTTCGCCTCCCTGGAGATAGCGCTGGATTTTTCCCCGGATCGACTCCGGAAGCTTGATCCCGACGGCGCCCAGCCGCGCCTCGTATTTGCTGAAGGAGTGGACATGCTCAGAGGTGGTCGAGAAGATCCTGAAGTAGGAACGGATGCTCCCCTCCAACTCCTTGCGATACGCCATATCCGCGTTCAAGAGATCCTCGATCGGGGCGATCACCCGGTAGTGGATCGGGCGGCAGAGCGACCGGTAGGCGACGAACCGCTGGGTCGCCTCGCACTCGTAATTCTTCTCCCGGATGCTCTTCTCCACCCGGTTGAGATCGACGCAATCCAGAATCTCCGCCTTAAACCGGTCACCGAGGATCTCCCGGATCATCGCCTCCGTCTGCCGGTAGCGTTCACACCCGGCAAAACCTTCGGCGCAACCGGAATCGCATCTGAGATAGAGGATCATATCGATGTCGGAACTCACTTCGGACATGCCCACGTTCACCGATCCGACCACGTCCATCGCAATGTCGTCCCCGATCTTGTCCTCCATGAGCAGCGCCAACTGTTCGAGCCGGTCGATGCGTTCCTCCGTCTCCTGCGTCTGGAACATCCGGTAGAATTCCTTGATCTAGTTGTAGAGCTGAATCTCGGGAATGTGGGAGTACTTCAGGATTTGCGTGTCGAAGTTCTCCCGCCTCAGAAAGGCCTGATAGCGGTCGCGGTCGATGATCTCCTCCGCCCACCGGCCATCCCGCACGAAGTAATCGGCAATGTCGTGGATCCGCCGTTCGGCCAGTTTCTTCAGGATCACCTTGACGACCTTTCGCTCCTCGATCTCGATCGTGTAGAAGAACCCGCCCTCGAAGACCTCCGCGTTGATATCCGTGACCTCGCCGAAATTGGACGGGTTCAGAAAGAGCGCGTTCCCCGCGGACTTGAAACCGCAATCCGCGTGGATGTGGCCGGACAGAACGAGCAGCACGGGGTTGTTGTCGCAGAATGCGCGGAGCCCCGGGGAGCCGGAGGGGCCGATCGAGGAGACGTTGTCGTGAATGCCGTGGGGAGGCTGGTGGGTGACGATGATGTCCGGTTTGACCGCCTTGAAGAAGCGGTACATCTCGTTGTGCTTGTCGTCCACCCCGATCCCCGCCCGGTACTGCACGATGTAACGTTCGGGGATCCCGCTCGTCCAGACATCCGCCCCGCCGTAGCCCGCGATCCGGAGATCGTCGATCTGGTACCAGTGGAGGTGAAGATCCCGCTCGTGGAGGGAGGTGTAGCGAAGGTTCATGTCGTAGTTGCCGGGGAGGCAGAAGACCCGGGAGTTCGTCTTCAGCGAGATGATATTTTCGAGGACCTTGTACTTCTGCTGCATGACCCGCCGCGCGCGGATCGTATGCTCCTGGTAGGCCGTCCCCTGCCGCTGAATCTCCTCCGGAACGTCCGGGGCTTCGAGCAGCTCATCGACAAAATCCTCCAGAACCACATCGGTCTTTCCCATCCGTTCGCGCAACCCGTGAAAAAATATCTGGAGGTCGTTGTAGATAATGGCCGTTTCCATGCTGTAGAAGGGGATGTCGATCAGGTCGCCGGAGACCATATAGGCATCGGCAACCGTTTCGTTCAGAAGGGTCTTGACCTTCTCGGTGGCGCCATGGATGTCGGCCGCGTAGATGAGCTTCATGGGGTAAAGTTACCGCCTGGCGGGGATGACTTCAAGCCAGTAATCGTCGGGATCGTTGATGAAGTAAATCCCCATCTTTTCGTTTTCATAACAGATGCAGCCCATCTTCTCGTGCAGGGCATGGGCGGCGGCGAAATCGTCCACGACGAACGCCAGATGAAATTCGTTATCGCCGAGGTTGTAGGGCTCCTTCCGGTCCCGAAGCCAGGTCAGCTCCAGTTGATGGCCGGTCTCGCCGTCGCCGAGGAAGATCAGGACGAAGCTGCCGTCGGCGGCCTCCTTTCTCCTCACCTCGGTCAGTCCAAGCGCCTCCCGGTAGAAGCGGGTGCTCCTCTCCAGATCGAGAACGTTGAAATTGTTGTGGGCAAAATGAAATTTCATGGTTATTCCTTTCGTTATTCGATGCTCATGAGCGACTGCCAGCGGTCCCATTCCGTTTCCCGCGGAAGCCTGAGCTTGGCCAGCAGATCAATGAAACCCGGTTCGTTAAAACGAAAGTAGGGGTTGATCTTTTTCTCGTCGGCCAGCGTGGAGAAAACATGCTTCGGGTCGTAATGCCGGAGGAAGGCGCCGATCGCCCGATTTCCCGGTTCGAGCCGCTTTGCGAAGGAAAGGGAACTCTTCACATAATCGTGACCCGCATAGACGACGGTTTCGTCGGGAAGCTCCATCAGTCTCAGGATGGAATGGTAGAAGGCCTCGAGATCCCCCGAGAAGCAGTTCCCGATCGTCCCGTTGAAGAGGGTGTCCCCCGCCAGCAGAAATTTGCCGGTATGGAGACACCGGGAATCCTCGGTGTGGCCGGGAGTATGGATGATGCGGATATCTCCCCCGTCCAGCGCGATCCGCCTGTCGTCCGCCATCTCCGCCCCGCTCAGCAGGCGGGCATGTGTGGCCGCAAGCAGGGCCGTGTTGCCGATCGTATGATCCTTATGGTCATGGGTGTTGGCGATATACTTCAGGGCAAGCCGATGCTCCCTGAGAAAGGCGAGGATCTCCACCACCGCGCCGCCGTCGACGGCCATGGCGCTTTCCGTTCCGTAAATCAGATACCCGAAGTTGTCGGCGCCGTAGCGCAATTGCTTTACTTTCAGCATGGAACCTCCGCGGGCATTCTACCCATATCAAAGCAAGATACAAGTTATTTATCGGGGGCATCGATCGGAGCGGAGCGGCGTGGGCGCGGCAGGCAAGATTTTCTTGCCACCGGCCGCGGGCGATGGTATCGTGGCGGCCCTTCAAATCAAACGATTTGGGGTGGATGAAAGAGGCCAATCTTCCATGGTGGACACACCCTCACACAAAGAGCCGGACCGCAACCCTTACCCGCCCGTGACGGGAATCGACCGCGACCGGCATATCGGGATGGTCCGGGAGATCTTCACGACGATCCCCGCGCGATATGACTTCCTGAACCGCCTCCTGAGCCTCCGCCGTGACGTGGCCTGGCGCCGCTTTGCCGTCCGCCGGATGCGGTTTTTCGACACGTTTCGCCTTCTCGACGTTGCGACCGGAACAGCGGATCTGGCGATCGAGGCCGCCCGACGGCACCCGGAAATCCAGGTTACGGGAATCGACTTCATCCGGGAGATGCTCACTCCGGGACGGCAGAAGGTAAAGGACCGCGGCCTCGCCGGACGAATCCGCCTCCTCCAGGCGGACGCACTCGCGCTTCCCTTTCCGGACGGCAGTTTCGACGCCGTCGGGATCGCCTTCGGAATCCGGAATATCCCGGACCGCATGGCCGCCCTCCGGGAGATGCGGCGGGTCCTCATTCCCGGTGGAAGTGTCTATATCCTGGAGATGAACGCCCCCCCGGGCATGTTCCGGCGCGGGGTTTTCGCCCCCTACCTGAACCGCGTTCTTCCCGGCATCGCGCGCCTCTTTTCTCAGAACCCCGCTGCCTACCGCTACCTGGTCGACTCCATCCTCCACTTCCCGCCGCCGGAGGCGTTCCTGAAGATGATGGCGGAGGCGGGCTTCAGCGAGATGGAGCGGCACTCGCTCACCCTCGGCATCACCAGCCTCTATATCGGCCGCCATTTGCAGGATTGAGTTTCTCTACCTCCGTTGCCTGCCCAGGTTTCGCGACGTCTGATTGTAACGAGAGCTTCACGAATCCGTCATCATCCTGTAACAAACGCCCCCTATACTCCCTCCAAAAATCATGAGGAGGAGAAGAAAGAGATGAGAAAACAGTTGAGACGGTTCATTCCGGTGGTGTTGTGCCTGCTCGCGTGCGCCGGCACGGCTTTGGCGGAAAACATCGTAATCAAGGGATCGACGACGGTTCTGCCGATCGCACAGGCGGCCCTGGAGGCCTACATGAAGGCCAATCCGGGAACGAATATCTCCCTTTCCGGAGGGGGATCGGGTGAAGGGATCAAGGCGTTGATCGACAGCTCGACGGACATCGCCACGTCATCCAGGGGGATCAAGGATGGCGAAGTCGAACTGGCGAAATCGAAAGGGGTCAATCCGACATCCGCCACCGTGGCCGTCGATGCCATTGTCCCGATCGTCCATCCGAAAAACAGGGTCAGGGACCTGACCATCGACCAGTTGAGCCAGATCTATCAGGGCAAGATCACGAACTGGAAAGAGGTGGGCGGGGATGACCTGCAGATCGTGGTGATCTCCCGGGACAGCAGTTCGGGAACGTTCGAATCGTGGGCCGAACTGGTTCTGAACAAGGCCAAGGTGACGCCGAGGGCGCAGATGCAGGCCTCCAACGGCGCCATCGTTCAGGCGGTTTCGAAGAACAGGTACGCCCTCGGCTACATCGGCCTGGGATATCTCGACAAGACCACAAAGGCATT
The DNA here is from genome assembly GCA_023249795.1 of Syntrophaceae bacterium. Lineage (GTDB taxonomy): Bacteria > Desulfobacterota > Syntrophia > Syntrophales > UBA5619 > UBA5619. The sequence continues at coordinate 4,223 of JAHFBU010000016.1, read as the reverse complement.
GACGGTGGGCGGTGTCCCCGCCTCGGCCAGGACGGCGGTCTCCGGGGAATATCCGATTTCCCGACCGCTCTATTTCTACACGAACGGAGCGCCGAAGGGGGAGACGGAAAGGTTCATCCGGTTTGTCCTAAGTCCCGCCGGACAGAAGATCGTCGCCAAAACGGGATTCGTTCCGACCCTGGATGCCGTCAAGGCCAAACCGAAGCAAAAGAAATAATCCATATCGCGCGGTGACAAACTCACCCGGGGTCATTCCCGCGAAAGCGGGAATCCATAAAAAGGAACGGCCATGAATAACCTGAAACAGACCCTGACGCGACACCTCAGGGAGATCATGATCAGAAAGTTGTTCGCCTTTTTCGCCGTCCTGTCGGTGCTGCTCCTGGGGCTGATCGTTCTGTTCCTCTTCCGGGAGGGGCTCCCCCTGTTCAAAGAGATCCCCGTCTCCCGGTTTCTCCTCGGTTCCGCCTGGTATCCCACATATGATCCTCCGGAATACGGCATCTGGCCTTTGATCGTCGGCTCGCTGATCGTGACGATGTTCTCCTGCCTCATCGCCGTGCCCTTCGGCATTCTGTCCGCCATCTACATCTCGGAAATCGCGCCGGCCCGGATCAGGGAGATCCTGAAGTCCGTCATCGAACTCCTGGCGGGTCTCCCTTCCGTCGTTCTCGGGTTTTTCGGAATGGTCGTCCTGGCGCCATGGTTGCAGGAGACCTTCGATCTGCCGACCGGGCTCAACATCGTCAACGCCTCCCTGATGCTCGCCGTCATGGCGATCCCGACGATATCGAGCATCTCGGAGGATGCCCTTTACGCCGTTCCCCGGGAGTTCAAGGAGGCCTCCTATGCCCTGGGGGCGACAAAATATGAAACCATCATCAAGGTGGCGGTGCCGGCTGCCTTCTCGGGCATCTCCACCGCGGTGATTCTGGGAATGGCCCGGGCGATCGGGGAGACGATGGTGGTCCTCATGGTGGCCGGAGGGGCGGCCGCGATTCCCAGAGGTATCTTCGATTCGGTCCGCCCCATGACGGCGAGCATCGCCGCGGAGATGGGCGAAGCGCCGTTTCGGAGCGGCCATTACCATGCCCTCTTTGCCACGGGAATCGTCCTTTTTCTGATCACCCTGGCCTTCAATCTGATTGCCGATCAGCTCTCCGCCAAATTCAAGAAAGAGGGGTGCGGAACGCTGTGAACCCTGAAACGCAGGCTTCGTTCATGAAATGGCGCTATTTCAGGCAGGGGCTTTTTTTCGGGATGGTGCGCCTGTCGGCGCTCATGATCACCCTCGCCCTCCTGGGAATGATCGCCTTTCTCTTTTACAACGGCATCCGGGCCGTCACCTGGGGCTTTCTCACGCTGCCCCCGACCGATTCCATGACCAAGGGGGGCATCATGCCGGCCATCGTCGGAACCCTATATCTGACCGTCGGGGCAATCGCCGTAGCCCTCCCCCTGGGGGTAGCCTCGGCCGTCTATCTGACGGAATACGCAAGGCAGGGGATCTTCATCCGGATCGTCCGCATCGGCGTGAACTGCCTCGCCGGCGTCCCTTCGGTTGTTTTCGGCCTGTTCGGCCTCGGCTTCTTTGTCGTCTTTCTGAAATTCGGCTCCAGCATCCTCTCCGGCGCCCTGACGCTGGCCATCCTGATCTTGCCGACGATCATCGGGGCCGCGGAGGAGGCGCTCAAGGCGGTGCCCCAAACCTTCCGTGAGGCCTCTCTGGCCCTGGGCGTCTCCAAATGGCGCACGATCTCCCGGATCGTCCTCCCCTCGGCCCTGCCCGGCATCCTGACTGGAGCCATCCTGGGGGTCGGCCGCGCCGCGGGCGAAACGGCCCCGATCATGTTCACGGCCGCTGCATTTTTCACCGCGGCCCTGCCGAAATCGATCTTTGACGAGGTCATGGCCCTCCCCTATCACATCTACGTCCTGGCCACGGCCGGGACTCATATCGAGCAGACGAGGCCCCTGCAGTATGGAACGGCGCTGGTTCTGATCGGTCTGGTCCTCGGGATCGATCTTTTCGCCATTATTCTGCGCAGCAGGGTCAGAAGAAAAAAGAGGTGGTAACCGTGGAGAAACAGATGATCATCACAACCCAAAATGTCAATTTTTTCTACGGCGCCTGCCAGGCGCTCTCCAACGTCACGCTGGATTTTGAAAAGAACCGCGTCACCGCCCTGATCGGTCCGTCCGGCTGCGGCAAATCGACGCTTCTGCGGCTCCTCAACCGGATGAACGACCTGATCGACGGGACCCGCGTGGAGGGGGAGATCCTCTTTGAAGGACGGAACATCTACGCCCCGGATGTAGATCCCGTCGAGATCCGCCAGCGGATCGGAATGGTTTTTCAAAAACCCAACCCCTTCCCGAAATCGATCGTAAGCAACATCACCTTTGCCCCGAGGCTCTCCGGCGTCCGGGACGGCGGAGAATTGGACGCCCTGGTGGAGGAGAGCCTGAAGCAGGCGGTCCTCTGGGACGAGGTCAAGGATATCCTGGACAAATCAGCGATGAACCTCTCCGGCGGCCAGCAGCAGCGCCTCTGCATCGCCCGGGCGCTCGCAATGAAACCGGACGTCCTTCTCATGGACGAGCCGACCTCCGCGCTCGATCCCATCTCCACGGCGAAGATCGAGGAACTCATCGATACGCTCAAGAAGCGCTATACGATCATCATCGTAACCCACAACATGCAGCAGGCGGCGCGCGTTTCGGAATTCACCGGTTTCTTTTACCTGGGGAAGTTGATAGAATTCAGTTCCACGGACAAGATCTTCACGAATCCCGACGTGAAGCAGACGGAGGACTATATTACCGGACGGTTCGGTTGAGTTTTGGGAACCGATTTCAAATCTGTCCCCGAACAAGAAGGAAGAACGGAGCAATTCCATGGAAGAGAAACGGCATACCAGCGCGGAGTACGAACGGGAACTGCAGGAGATCAGGGACGGGCTCCTCTATCTGGGCGCCCTGGCGGAAAAAGCCCTTGAGGAGGGATCGAAAGCGCTCCTGGAGAGGGATTCCGAGAGCGCCCGCAGGCTGATCCGCGCGGACGAGCAGATCGACCGCCTCGATACCGAGCTGGAGGAAAAATGCATCCGTCTGCTGGCCCTGCGGCAGCCGGCGGCGCGGGATCTGCGCTTCATCACGACGGCCATCAAGATCACCGGCCACCTGGAACGCATCGGGGACATGGCGGCCAACATCGCCGAGAAGATCCTCATCTTGAACGACTTCACGCAGATCAAGCCTTATATGGATCTGCCGCGGATGGTCGAGATCGTCAGGGGGATGATCCGGAAGAGCCTCGATGCCCTGGTACACGAAGACATTGAACTTGCGCGCCAGGTCCGTGAGGAGGACTCCGTTATCGACCAGCTCAACGATCAGATCTTCCGGGAACTGCTGACGTTCATGATGGAAGACCCGCACAAGATCCAGGGCTGCCTCTATATCATCCAGATCTCGAAAAACCTGGAGAGGATCGCGGACCACGCCGAAAGCATCGCGGACATGGTGGTCTACATGGTGACGGGAAAGAATGTCCGGCATAAATCTGCATCTTTGGAGCAGGGATGAATATCCGCCTCTTCTATAAATTATTCGTTGCCTTTGTTGTAATCGGCGTTTTGACCACGGCCATCGCCGGATTTCTGATCGAAAGACAGATCAGGAACGATCTTGTCCGCCGGGTTGAGGCGGAGATGATCGCCGAGGCGCGTATCATTGCCCTGATGCCGATGGAGCGGATCGCCGAACTGGCCGCCGAACTGGCGGGGCGTTCCCGGTCGCGCGTGACGCTGGTCGCCCCCTCCGGAAAAGTGCTGGCGGATTCGGATCGCGGCAGCGCCGATATGGACAACCACCTCAACCGTTCGGAAATCCAGGAAGCCCGACTGAAAGGAGACGGCTCCTCGATCCGTTACAGCTACAGCCTGAAGATGGAGATGGTCTATGTGGCCTTTCTTCTGGGGGATATAGGGCAGCCCCAGGGGTATGTCCGCCTGGCCCGTCCTCTGGAAGGCGTCACCCATTCCATTGACCGGTTGAGACAAACCCTTCTCGGTATCCTGTTTCTGGTCGTTCTTCTCTCCCTGACGGCCGCCATGATCATCTCCGCCCGCATGATCTCCGCCATCCGAAAACTGGCGGCCTTCACCGAAAGAGTCCGAATGGGGAGCATCTCCGGCCATATCCTGATCGAATCCCGGGAT
>JAHFBU010000200.1 GCA_023249795.1 Syntrophaceae bacterium | reverse complement strand
GATATTGACGGAAGCGATCGGAAGAAGGTTGAAGGCGGCGGCCGTATTACTGTTTGCTATCGTTTTCGCTTGGGTGCTTATCCCGGCAGGGGCTTATGCCGGATGGGAGAGGCAGAACCCCGTGCCTCAGGAGAATGTCCTCAAGGGTGCCTATGGGAGCGGCCCCAATGACGTTTTTGCGGTGGGCTATGCTACTGGGGGGGGCGGAGGTGGCGGTTATTGTTTTTCCAGTGACGGGTATTCAGGTGCGATCCTGCACTATAATGGCTCGACGTGGATGAGCATGTTATCCGGTACACCCCATGGATTTACCGACATTTGGGGAAGCGCGGCCAATGATGTCTTTGCGGTGGGAACACACGGCTCGATCCTCCATTACAATGGCACGGTTTGGACGGCGATGAAATCCGACACAACCGATGACCTATACGGCGTCTGGGGGAGTGGTGCCAATGACGTATTTGCGGTGGGCAATAGTGTCCTTTCAGACCGAAATACGTGCGTCACAATCTCGACCTCCACAACGATCCAGCACTACGACGGTACGGCTTGGGCGACCATGTATTCCAGCACGAACGGTGATAAGTTTGTCGACGTCTGGGGGAGTTCGGCCAATGACGTTTTTGCCGTGGGAACTCAAGGTACGATCCTGCACTACAATGGTACCGCCTGGATGCCCTCCGGCACAACCGATAAAATTCTTAATGGCATCTGGGGGAGCGGACCCAACGATGTCTTTGCGGTGGGCGCTGGCGGCACAATTCTCCATTATGATGGTACAAGCTGGACAGAAGTCGCCTCGGGCATCACCGATCGCTGGCTCTATGGCATCTGGGGGAGCGGACCCAACGATGTCTTTGCGGTGGGCGCCGGCGGCGCAATTCTCCACTATGATGGTACAACCTGGACAGAAGCCGCCTTGGGCATCACCGATCGCTGGCTCTACGGTGTCTGGGGAAGCGGGACCAATGATGTCTTTGCAGTGGGAAACGAGGGCACGATCCTCCATTTGAATTCCACGATCAAGAAAGATGTGGCCGAAAGCGGGGGCGATGGCGGTGCATGTTTTATCGCCACGGCGGCATGGGGCTCCTATCTCGATCCCCATGTGCAGGTTTTGCGGGATTTCCGGGACCATTGTCTTTTAACGAATCGTCTCGGCAGGGCATTCGTCGCTTTTTACTACACACACTCCCCACCGATTGCCGCCTATATCCGGCAAAACGAATCCGTGAGAACCGTCACAAGACTCATGCTGACCCCCATCGTATATGGCGTGGGGTATCCGTGGCTGGTTCTGCTCTTCGGCGGAATCGTCGTGTGCATATGGCTTATGAACATGAAGCTTCGCTTTCCCGCTTTCGCGGAAATGAATAGAAAACAGAAGCCGTCCGCTTAGCCTTTCTTGCATCGCCTTCCGGTGTATGGTAGCCTCCGGCAAACGGCGAATCAGCCGCCAATCGTCAGGGGTGAACATCATGGACAATGAAAAGAGTGCCCGCGCCGTCATCACGGTCGTCGGGGTGGACAGGGTCGGGATCATCGCCCGCATCACCGGCAAGATGGCCGATCTCGGCATCAACATTCTCGATATCCGTCAGACGATCATGGAGGATCTCTTCACGATGAGCATGATCGTCGACCTCGGCGGCGCGGAGAAACCCTTCGATCAGGTCCGGGATGAACTGGTGGAACTGGGCCGGGAGATGGGGATGGAGATTCACGCGCAGCGGGAGGATGTGTTCCGCTACATGCACCGAATTTAGAGGACTGAAATGAATTATTCCCCGCAGGAAATCATCGAGACGATCCAAATGGTCCGGATGGAGCATCTGGATATCCGCACCGTGACGATGGGGATCTCGCTCCTGGACTGTGCGGACAGCGATACGGACGCGCTCTGCCGCAAGATCTACGAAAAGATCATGGCCGGGGCGGGGCGGCTCGTGCCTGTCTGCGAGACCATAGAGAAGGAGCTGGGGATTCCGATCGTCCACAGGCGGATCGCCGTCACGCCGATCGCGCTTGTAGCCGCGGGCATTCCGGTGGACGGATTTCAGGCCGTCGCCCGGGCGCTCGACCGTGCAGCGTCCGATTCCGGCGTCAACTTCATCGGCGGCTTTTCGGCTCTGGTCCACAAGGGATTCACCAAGGGCGACACCGGCCTGATTCAGGCCCTCCCGGAGGCGCTGGCCGGAACCCGAAAGGTCTGCGCGTCGGTGAATCTGGCGACCAGCAAGGCGGGGATCAACATGGATGCCGTTGCTCTGATGGGCCGGATTATCAAGCGGACGGCGGAGCTGACCGCGCAGGAAGGGAGCATCGGCTGCGCGAAGCTGGTCGTCTTTTGTAATGCCCCGGAGGACAACCCTTTCATGGCGGGCGCCTTTCACGGCATCGGCGAACCCGAGACGGTGATCAATGTCGGGGTCAGCGGACCCGGCGTTGTCCTGCATGCCGTACGGAAAAGCGGGGATGCCGACTTCGGAGAACTCGCCGAGATCATCAAAAAAACGGCCTTCAAAATCACCCGGATGGGGGAACTCGTCGGCCGCATGGCCTCCGAGCGGCTTGACACGCGCTTCGGCATCGTGGACCTGTCGCTGGCCCCCACCCCGGCCGTCGGCGACAGCATCGCGGCGATTCTGGAGGAGATGGGAATCGAGATGTGCGGCGCGCCGGGGACCACGGCAGCGCTCGCGCTCCTCAACGATGCGGTCAAGAAAGGCGGCGCGATGGCCTCCTCCTATGTCGGAGGCTTGAGCGGGGCGTTTATCCCCGTCAGCGAGGATGCCGGCATGATTGCCGCCGTTGAGGCGGGCGCGATGTCGCTGGAAAAACTCGAAGCGCTGACCTGTGTCTGTTCGGTCGGGATCGACATGGTGGCCGTCCCGGGCGATACGCCGCCGGAAACGATATCGGCGCTGATTGCCGACGAGATGGCCATCGGGATGGTCAACAAAAAGACGACCGCCGTCCGCATCATCCCCGTTCCGGGCAGGAAGGTTGGCGACCGGGTCGAGTTCGGCGGACTGCTCGGTTCAGCTCCGGTTATGGCGATCAGCCGGTTGGATTCGTCCCGCTTCATCCGCCGCGGCGGCCAGATTCCATCACCCATCGCCAGTCTGACCAACTGAGACGAATACCGTCCGGATCATTTCATCCGTTTTCCCCACATGCCCCACAGCGCCTCTTCGACGTGCCGGGCAAAACGGGGGGCATCGAACACCGGGGAGGCCAGGACCTGCTCGCGCAGCCCAGCCCTGATTGCCGCCAGACGCTCGCGATCCGCCGCATGGCTGACGGCCCTGGAGACATAGTCGTCGTCATCGGCGGCGATCCAGTCGGCCATCCCCGTGTTGCGGGCGATTCCCTCACCCACGTGGGACAGGAATCGATCCCCCCGGCGGGTGAGCACCGGCGCCCCCATCCACAGCGCCTCCATGCTGGTGACGCCGCCGGGATACGGAAAGGGGTCCAGCGCAATATCCACCCGGTTGTAGGCCGAAAGCAACTCGCCCCTGGGCGATGCCCCTTCCAGTATGAGACTCGCGGAGGCGACACCGCGGGCGGCAAACCGCCTCCGGACGGCATCGCATACCGCCGGATCGTTGAGCTGCCTTGTCTTGAGAAACAGGCGCGAACCGGGAACGGCCTCAAGAACCCGCGACCACAGGGCCACGACGGCGTCATTCATCTTGGCCAGATTGTTGAAGCAGCCGAAGGTGACGCAGCCGGCCGACAGGGCG
>JAHFBU010000199.1 GCA_023249795.1 Syntrophaceae bacterium | reverse complement strand
GTTCTTGGCAAGACCATCCCGGAGATGATGGGGGGCTCGGCCGATCTCAACCCTTCCACCTTCTCCTGGCTCAAGGGGATGGGCGATTTCCAGAAACCGGGCGAGGCGCCCACCTGCATGGAGGGGGCCTGCGGCGGGGAATGGGGCTACGGCGGCCGTAATATTCATTTCGGCGTCCGGGAACATGCGATGGCGGCAATCGCCGGCGGAATGGCGCTGCACGGGGGAATCCTCCCCTTCACCGGAACCTTTTTCGCCTTCGCCGACTACATGCGGCCGTCGATCCGCCTGGCCGCCCTGATGGGCCTTCATGTGATCTATATTTTCACCCACGACAGCATCGGCGTCGGCGAGGACGGCCCGACCCACCAGCCCGTCGAGCACCTGATGAGCCTGCGGGTGATTCCCAACCTGACGGTCATACGCCCGGCCGACGCCAACGAGACGGTCGAGGCCTGGCGCATGGCGGTTGAAAACGGGCAGGGGCCGACCGCCCTCATCCTCACCCGCCAGAACCTGCCCGTCGCGGACCGCGCGATGGTCGGACCGGCGGACGGGCTCCGGAAGGGGGGATACATTTTTTGGGAATCGGCACCGGGCGCCCCGGAGGCGATCCTGATCGGGACCGGTTCGGAGCTCCACATCGCCCTCGCGGCGGCAAAGACGCTTGCGGCGGAAGGGGTCCGCGTTCGCGTCGTCTCGCTTCCGAGCTGGAGGCTTTTCGACCGCCAGCCGCGGGACTACCGGGATCAGGTTCTCCCGCCTTCCGTAACCGCTAGGGTTGCCGTTGAAGCGGGCATACGGCTGGGCTGGGAGCATTACGTGGGTCTTGCCGGGGAGATCGTGGGGATTGACCGGTTCGGCGCAAGCGCCCCATCGCAGATCCTCTATGAGAAATTCGGGATTACCGCCGAGGCGGTGGCAGGAGCGGCACGGCGGCTTCTGAATAAATAGGGGAGGCCGCAAGGTTGACTTTACTCGTAAAAGGTCGTCACCCCGGCGAAAGCCGGGGTCCAGTGTTTTCCTGATTCCCGGCTTCCGCTGGGACGATGTCTGGATACCGGCTTTCGCCGGTATGACATTGATGATGGGCTTTCGACTTGTTACGGGAGCAATGGGGTTGAACTGGTAAACGGGAGATAGCGGTTATGACGACAAGGATAACGTTTCGTCCCCGGTTCTGTGGGGCGGTGGTGAAGGAGGCCCGCGCGACTGTGGCGGCCGGAAGGGTTGTTGAAAGGATCCGACGGAAGGACCACACCCTCTGGAAGCCCGTGCCCGAAGGGATTGCAAACCGCCTCGGTTGGCTCGACAGTCCGCGGGCGATGCAGGAGCGGCTGCCCGAAATCGAGGGCTTTATTGACGGCGTTCTGGCCGATGGTTTCGATTTTGCCCTCCTCCTGGGGATGGGGGGCTCCAGCCTGGCGCCGGAGGTTTTCCGGAAGGTCTTCGGCGTGGCCGACGGTTTTCTCGATCTTGCCGTCCTGGACAGCACCGACCCGGGGGCAGTCCTTGCCTTCGCCGAACGTCTTGACCTCGATCGGACGCTCTTCATCGTCTCGACGAAGTCGGGCGGAACGGTCGAGACCGTCTCCTTTATGAAATATTTCTACAACATGGTTGCGGAGAAATTCGGGGAAGCGGCGGCAGGAAAACACTTTGCCGCAATCACCGATTCCGGGAGCGCCCTGGCGGAGATTGCCCGGGAACGCCATTTCCGCCACACCTTCCTCAACGATCCGGAGATCGGGGGTCGCTATTCGGCCCTCTCCTTCTTTGGCCTCGTACCGGCGGCGCTGATCGGCATGGATCTCGATTGCCTGCTGGAGCGGGCCGCGGACGCCGCGGCAGTTGAATTTGCCGATGAGCGCGAATCGGTCAGCGGGACCGTTCTGGGGGCAATGCTCGGGCAATTCGCCACCCAGGAGCGCGATAAGCTCACCTTCTGTTTTTCACATGGGCTCGCCGTTTTCGGCGACTGGGCGGAGCAGCTCATCGCGGAGAGCACGGGGAAGGAAGGGGAGGGAATCCTGCCGGTCGTGGGCGAGGAGCTCGGTCCGCCTGATGTGTACGGGGAGGACCGCATCTTCTGCGCGATCCGGATCTCCGGAGACACCACGGGGGAGGAGCAGTTGAAGGCGCTGGCGGAGGCCGGCCATCCGGTCATCGACATCGAACTCACCGATCCCTATGATCTGGGCGGGCAGTGCTTCTTCTGGGAGATGGCTGCGGCGGCCGCCTGCTGGAGGCTGGCGGTCAACCCGTTCGACCAGCCGAACGTGGAGGCGGCGAAGCTCCTTGCCCGGAAGATAATCTCGGAGTACCCCGAAAAAGGGTCGATGCCGCCGGAGAAGCCGTTCCTGATGGTGCCCGGCATTTCGGTCTATGGTACGCTCGCTGCCGAAACACTGGACGTGGTTCTGCCGATGTTTCTCCTGCAGGCGAAACCGGATGCATACGTGGCGCTCCAGGCCTATGTGGCGCCGTCGCCGGAGGTGGACGAGGCCCTGCATCGCCTCCGGATGCGGATCAGGGACCACCTCTACCTGGCGGCGACCGCGGGCTACGGACCTCGCTTTCTCCATTCGACGGGGCAGCTCCACAAGGGAGACGCCGGGCGCGGCCTGTTCATCCAGATCACAGCGGACGATCCGCGGGATGCGCCGATCCCCGATGAAATCGGGCGGCCGGAATCCGCGATCACTTTCGGCGTTCTGAAACAGGCCCAGGCTTTCGCCGACCGGCAGGCCCTGCTGGATGCGGGCCGCAGCGCGATCCGGATACACCTTCATAAGGATGCGGCGGGCGGACTTGCCCGTCTGACGGCGGTTCTGTAACGCCCCGGAGGAATAACGCGATGATCAGCGCGGGAACCCTGAATCGGCTGCAGCACGAAAAAAGTCCCTACCTTCTCCAGCATGCCGCAAATCCCGTGGACTGGCACCCCTGGGGAGAGGAAGCCTTTACACGAGCGAAGAATGAGGACAAGCCGGTCTTCCTCTCGATCGGCTATTCCACCTGCCACTGGTGCCATGTCATGGCCCATGAATCCTTTGAAGACGAAGAGACGGCCTCCCTCCTCAACGCGGCATTCGTCTGCGTCAAGGTGGATCGCGAGGAGAGGCCGGATATCGACGGGATCTACATGCGGGTCTGCCAGATGATGACCGGGGGCGGGGGATGGCCGCTGTCCATCTTCATGACGCCGGATCGGCGCCCCTTCTTTGCGGCCACCTACATTCCCAAAAGGAGCCGGTGGGGCAGAACGGGGCTCGTCGAGCTGATCCCCGAGATCGGCAGGCAATGGCGGACGGAGCGCGAAAAGATCGAAGCGGCGGCGGACCGGGTCGTATCGTTTCTGCATAAAGAGATTTCCGGTGCGGAGCAGGGGGAGATTCCCGGTGAAGAGACCCTCTCCGACGCCTTGACGGAGCTTCGGGGACAGTTCGATGCGGAGTTCGGCGGATTCGGCGACGCCCCGAAGTTTCCCATGCCCCATCAACTGCTCTTCCTGCTTCGGCATGGGGAGAGGACGGGCGACCAAGGCGCGATTCGGATGGCGGAGAAGACCCTCCGGGCGATGCGCCGGGGCGGGATCTTCGATCAGCTCGGGTATGGTTTCCACCGCTACAGCACCGACCGGCAATGGCTCGTGCCCCACTTCGAGAAGATGCTCTATGACCAGGCCCTCTGCGTTCTGGCTTGCACGGAGGCCTCCCACGCGGGCGGGAACGGGGAGCACGCCCGAA
>JAHFBU010000198.1 GCA_023249795.1 Syntrophaceae bacterium | reverse complement strand
GCCTCGGGGGATGGGAGATCGGGCTCTCATCAGGGAGGTTGTCCGAAATATCCTCTCCAACGCGGTCAAGTTTTCCGCTCCCCATGCGGAGACCATCATCGAAGCGGGCGGGTATGCGGAAGGAAACAGGGTCGTGTATTACGTAAAGGATAACGGCGTCGGCTTCGACATGGCCTATTATGACAAGCTGTTCGGGGTGTTCCAGCGGCTCCACGACACCGATGAGTATGAAGGGACGGGGATCGGGCTTGCGATTGCCCAGCGCATCGTCGCCCGGCACGGGGGCCGGATCTGGGCGGAGAGCGAGGTGGACAAAGGCGCGACCTTCTCTTTCACGCTTCCTGCCGCGGGTCAATAGGACCTTCCCGGCCACGAAAGGCGGGTCGGGCGACATCGATCATTCAGCTCACCTTCGCCCATCCATGGGCAACATTCAATATGAGGCAATCCGCGGGCGGAATATTTCTTGACGCCGCTTTCTCGGAGGTATATCGTATAGACGTTTAATACGATTCCATGGCAGGAGGAGCGTCATGTCCACCCAGATGATCATTCGGATCGAACCGGGGCTTAAGGATAAAGTCGGCCGCTTTGCGCGTGCGGAGGGGAAAACGACCAGCGACGTCGTCCGGGAATTGCTTGAGGAATACATCTCCAGCCGGGATATTTCCGCCTATGTCGACAACCTTTGGGAAAGGATCGGGGGGCGACTCTCTGCTCAGGGCGTCACGGCCAAGCAAATTTCGGGGGCCATTCATGAAGCCCGACGGGGAAAAAGATGAGGATGGTCCTGTACACCAATGTCTTCATCTCCTCCTTTTTCGGCGGCAATCCCAGAACCGTCATTGATTTATGGAAGGACGGCCGCCTGACGCTCTGCCTTTCACAGGAAATCTTTGACGAGTATATCGAAGTCCTCCGTCGCCTCGGACTCGACAACACCCCGGAGTTGGAAGAGCTGCTGAAGCTTTTTGCCGCCGGTTTTCACATCGTCTTCACAACCAGAACCCCCGAAATTCACGTCGTCTCCGATCCGGACGACGACAAATTTATCGCCTGCGCGCTGGCTCTGAAGGCCGGTTACGTTGTTTCCGGCGACAAGGCGCTGGTCAGTGTTCAGCAGTATCAGGGGATCAGGATTGTCACGCCCAAGGAGTTTCTGGAGATCATGGAGAACATGAAACCGTAATTTATGTTCGGTTGCGGGAGTGATAAGCAGGCAGGAGAAATGCCGGAAGGAGCTACAGGCATACAAGAAACGTATGTCCTGTCTTGAAGAGCTGTTGAAGAAACCGAATCGGGGGGGTGCCCATGGAAGAGCTGATGCCCGATAATCTCTTTCCCGACAGCTTGCATGGAGTCCCAAAATGAACGACATCGTCATTGCGGGTTATGTTCCCGGGGCCATCGGCCGGATCACCGAGCTGCATGCCGTGTATTACGGCAGGGATTGGGACTTCGGTCTTTTCTTTGAAAGCAAGGTTGCCGCCGAACTGTCGGAATTCTTAAGGCGGTTCGATCCGGAGCGGGATGGCTTCTGGACGGCAACGCAGGGGGGGTGCGTCGAAGGAGCCATTGCGATCGACGGCGTCAGGGCCGGGACGGAAGGGGCTCATCTGCGATGGTTCATCGTTTCCGACGCGATCAGGGGAAAGGGAATCGGGAATCGGCTCATTGCGGAAGCCGTCGATTTCTGCAGACGTAAAGAATATCCTCGAATCTTCCTGTGGACCTTCGATGGGCTTCATCCCGCCCGCCACCTGTACGAGAAGTTCGGATTCCGGCAGGCCGATCAGGTGGAGGGGAGACAGTGGGGGAAGCAGGTACTGGAACAGCGGTTTGTTCTGGAGCTCCATCGAGGTGGCGCGCCGTGTTGAGGGGGAGGAGCAAGCGTGCAAGATGAAATCACACCGGAGGCCATAAAGGCTTTCTTTCTGAAGGACTGCTTTGCCGCGTCTGTCGGCATCGAACTCACCGATGCGGGCGACGGCCGGTCCAGGGCGCGACTGGCCATCGGCGACCATCATCGAAACGGCCTGGGTCTCGTTCACGGCGGCGCCATTTTCACGCTGGCCGATCTTGCCTTCGCGGCGGCCGTCAATTCCAGGGGAAGGATCGCGGTCGCCATCCACTGCTCGATCTCCTATCTGAAGGCGGCGGCGGGGGAGGTTCTCTTTGCCGAGGCTGAGGAGGTTTCCTGCGGGCCGAAGATCGCCGTCTATGCCATCCGGATCACGGACGGCTCCGGGGAGGTCATCGCCCTCTTTGAAGGGATGGCCTATCGGAAGAAAGAGCGCTGGTGACCGTGGCGGTTTTTCATCTTGACAGGACGGCGGAATTCAGATAGAGACAGCCACCCATTACAAAGGACCAGAAGGAGGATGTTTTTTGGCTACACACAAATCCGCAGAGAAGAGAAGCAGGCAGGCGGTCAAACACCGCGAAAACAACAACGCCGTAAAATCGAGCATCAGGACCGGCGTGAAGACCGTATTGGAGGCTGTCGAGACGAAAGATCCGGAGGCGGCGAAGGCTGCCCTGGCCAAGGCCGTTCCCGCGATATCCAAGGCGGCGTCCAAGGGCGCTTTTCACAAGAAGACCGCGTCGCGCAAGATCTCCCGCCTGACGAAACGGGTCAACGCCCTGAAGGCCTGATCCTCATTCAGAAGCCTGACATCATCAAACGATATGCCCTCTCGGCCGTGTCACCGGCCAGCTTGGAGAGGGCATTTTTGCGGCTGGTCTCCGTCACACCGACGGTCGTCACGGGGTAATCCCCGGTTCCGGTAAATGCCCCATCCGCCCAGATGGTCCGGCCGCTTTCCCGCTCCTCGAAAGAGATCTCCAGCGTGACCGTGATCCTGTCCTCGGCCGAAAGGTTGGTTGCCTTGTAGGAGAGAGGCGATGCCTGGAGGCTGAGGATGGTTCCCCGGCAGATCACATCCGCCTCTCCCCGGCCGCGGGTCGGTTTGAAGCGGCCCTCCTGGACGAACCGGCTGATGAAGGCGCTCCGGAAGATGTTATCCGCGTAAGCCTCGCCGGTCTTGTTGGTGAAGACATCGACAAAGACCGTGCGGAGTCCGGGGGCGACCGATTCCTCTCCCCCCGCAAAACGGTATCCGCAACCGGCCGGCAGAAGCGCAGTCAGGATGATCAGAATACCGACGCCTGCGTTCCAGCGAAAAATTTTACGCTGTCCGACATTCATGCCGCACCTCTTCAAATGCTTTTCCTGTTACATCAAGACCATTGAGCAATTTGAAAATCGGATCCCGGAAGCGCGCATTGGAGATTTTTCAGGGAAAAATGTCCAGCGCGCGGAGGGATCATGATTCTCAGGTTGCGCCGTCGTCCGGATCCCGGGCATCGCCGGGAAGAACAACTATCCCGAAACGACGATGTTCACCAGTTTCTTCGGCACGTACACCACCTTGGCGACCGTTTTTCCGGCGGTGAGGCTGACGATCCGTTCATCGGCCAGCGCCAGCGCCTTGATCTTCTCCCCCTCTTCATCGACGGGAACGCTGATCCGGCTCCGCACCTTGCCGTTGACCTGGATCACGATCGTGATCTCGTCTTCCGATGCGACCGCGGGGTCGAAGGCGGGCCAGGCGACATCGGCCAGGTTTTCATTCCGGCCGAGGAGCGACCAGAGCTCTTCGGTGATGTGCGGAACGATGGGGGCGAGGAGCAGGATGACGGCCTCCACCGCCTCCCGGATGACGGAAAAAGCGAGCCGGTCGTTCGCCTGCG
>JAHFBU010000197.1 GCA_023249795.1 Syntrophaceae bacterium | reverse complement strand
CCTCAGGGCCATCGATGAGGTTCTTCAAAACGGCGGCGGCGCGATCTATCTCGTTCCGGAGATCGGCCTCACGACGCAACTCCTCTCCCGCATCCGCGAACGGTTCCCGGCAAGAGAGATCGCCGTCCTCCACAGCGGCATCTCCCTCGGCGTCCGGTATGACCAGTGGAAACGGCTCCGGCGCGGCGAAATCCGTCTGGTCGTCGGCGCCCGTTCGGCCCTTTTTGCCCCGGTCCGGGATCTCCGGCTGATCGTCGTGGATGAGGAACACGACCCCTCCTACAAACAGGACGACCGCCTGCGCTATAACGCGCGGGACCTGGCCATGGTCCGGGGAAGGCTGGCCGGGGCCGCGGTAATCCTCGGCTCCGCGACGCCCGGGATTCAGACCTTTTTTCAGGCGGAAAGCGGCCGTTACCGCCACCTCTCGCTTTCCCGCCGCGTGGACGACCGCCCCCTTCCCCGCGTCGAGGTGGTCGATATGAGGGCACAGAGGGATGAACAGGGGCGGCCCCCCCTCCTCTCCTATGCCCTCGTCGATGCGCTCCGGGAGACCCTGGCAAAGCGGAAACAGGCGCTCCTGTTTCTCAACCGGCGCGGATTCCACACCTTCCTCTTCTGCCCGGACTGCGGCCACGTCTTTGCCTGCCCCTCCTGCGACCTCTCGCTGACACACCATGCGGCGCTTGAGCTTCTGAAATGCCATCACTGCGACTTCACGGCCAGACCGCCCGCCATCTGCCCCGCCTGCCAGGGCAGCCGTATCCGCAGCCAGGGGGCGGGAACGGAACGGGTGGAGGCGGAGATACAAAAACGCTTTCCGGAGGCGCGGATCGCCCGGATGGACAGCGACTCGACCTCGCGGAAGGGGGCCGCGGAGAAGATCCTCCAGCAACTCGACCGGGGGGAGATCGACATCCTCGTCGGCACCCAGATGATCACCAAGGGGCACGATTTTCCGGAAATCACGCTGGTCGGCGTCCTTGCCGCCGACGCCTCCATGAACATCCCGGACTTCCGGGCGGCCGAGAGAACCTTCCAGATCCTGACACAGGTGTCGGGCCGGGGCGGTCGGGGAGATCAGCCGGGACGCGTCGTCGTCCAGACCTTCAACCCCGGCCATTACGCGGTTCGCCGGGCGCAGGATCACGACTATGCCGGTTTTTACGCCGATGAGATCGCTTTCCGCCGGGAACTCGGCTATCCTCCCTTCTCCCGCCTGATCGGTCTTAACTTCTCCTGCCCGAAAAAGGCGGAGGGGAAAGCGGCCGTAGCCAGGATCGGAGAGCGGGCGCGGGAATTGGCCGCATCCCTGGGCGGCGGAACAATCGGCGTTATCGGTCCCGCCGAATCCCCCCTCGTCCGGCTCCGGGGGCGCTACCGCTGGCAGATGCTTCTGAAGGGGGCAAAGAGCGGTCCCCTCCATCTCCTGGCGGAGAAGATTCTGGAGGGGGCCGGGCACGGGCTGGAGATCCAGGTGGATGTGGATCCGGTCCATTTCATGTAGGAGAGAGCGTCATGACCCAACCGCGCATCCTGTTCATGGGAACATCCGACTTTGCCGTGCCGGCGCTTCAAGCGCTCGTACGGGCCGGCCGGTCCGTCATCGGCGTCGTTACCCAGCCCGACCGGCCGCGGGGAAGGGGCAGGGTCACGGCGCCGCCCCCCGTGAAAGTAATAGCCGAAAATCTGAGCCTCCCGATCTTCCAGCCGGAGAAGGTCAGGACCCCGGATTTTCTCGACACCTTCCGGACGCTCGCGCCTGACCTCGTTGTCGTCGCGGCCTTCGGCCAGATCCTCCCCGGCGAGCTCATCCACGGTCCGCGGCTGGGCTGCATCAACATCCACCCCTCGCTCCTCCCGAAATACCGGGGGGCGGCGCCGATCCAGCGGACCCTCATCGGCGGCGAGGAGGCGACCGGCGTCACGATCATGCGGATGGATGAGGGGGTGGATTCCGGTGACATCCTCCTCCAGGAGGAGACGCCGATCGGGCCGGAGGAGACCTTCGGGGAGCTCCACGACCGTCTGGCGAACATGGGTGCGGATCTTCTCCTGATCGCCCTGGCCATGCTGCAGGCCGGAACGCTTCTGCCGCGTCCCCAGGATCATAGGCTCGCGACCCTTGCCCCCCGCATCAGCCGGGAAGCGTGCCGGATCCGCTGGGAAGCGGATTGCCGGGAGATCGTCTCACTGATCCGGGGGCTCTCCCCCGTTCCCTGCGCCTATACGTTTCTCGATGGCAAACAGATCAAGGTCTTCACCGCGGCGGCGGAGCCGGGAACCGTCGCGGAGGCGCCGGGAACCGTCGTCGGGGAGACGGCCGCAACCCTCCGCGTGGCCGCCGGAAAGGGGTATGTTTCCCTGAAAGAGGTTCAATTGGAAGGAAAGAAAAGGATAGCGATCAACGATTTTCTTCGCGGCTGTCCCGTAATTCCAGGACAGGTTTTTGAGTCAGGTGGCCGGATATGACGGATGAACGAAAAAAACAGAGGTCGCCCAGGGAACTCGCTGTCGAGATCCTCAACCGGATCGATCAAAAGGGGGAATACGCGGAACCCCTCCTTGACGCCGCCCTTTCCGGAGAATCGATTTCCAACCCCCACGACCGGGGTCTCCTCACCGAACTGGTTTACGGCACACTCCGGATGCGGGGCCGCATGGACTGGATCATCGCCCGCCTCTACAAGGGGGATTCCGCCTCCCTGGAAGCGCCGATCCCCAACATCCTCCGGACGGGGCTCTACCAGCTCATCTTCACCGACCGGATCCCCCCTTTCGCCGCGGTGAACGAGGCCGTGAGCATCGCGAAAAAAGAGCGCCCGGCCGCCGCGGGGCTGGTGAATGCCATCCTCCGGAACGCCCTCCGGGAGAAGGATAACATCGACTGGCCGGACATGGCAAAGGACCCCGGCCGGGCGATTGCCGTTATCCACTCCCACCCCCGCTGGCTTGTCGAGCGCTGGCTTGACCGGTATGGCATCGAGGAAACGATCGCCATCTGCCGGGAGAACAACCGGATGCCGGAGCCGGTCGTCCGCGTGAACAGCCTGAAGGCGACGCGGGATGAGGCCATCGCCGCCCTTGCGGCGGAGAAGATCGCCGCCGGGAAAACCCGTTACTGCACGGACGGGCTTTTCCTCTCCACGGCCCTCGGCCTCCGGGAGACGGCGGCCTTTCGAAACGGCCTGATCCGGATCCAGGACGAAGCCTCCCAGCTCGTCGCCCATCTCGTCGCCCCCGAACCCGGCGAACGGGTCCTGGACCTCTGCGCCGGCGCGGGAGGAAAAACAGTGCACATGGCCGCCCTCATGGGCAACCGCGGAAATATCACCGCCGTCGATCTCCATCCGGACAAGCTGCACCTGTTGACGGCGGATGCCGGACGCCTCGGCGTAACGATCGCAACCATCCATGCGGGAAACGCGGCTACGACGCCGGAGGCCTTCCACGGCGCTTTCGACCGGGTTCTTCTCGACGCCCCCTGTTCCGGCCTCGGAACCCTCCGGCGCAATCCCGAAATCCGCTGGCGGATCACCGCGCCCGAGCTTGAAAAAAGCATGTCCCTCCAGAAGCGGCTCCTGAGGAAAGCGGCGGACTGCGTGAAGCCGGGAGGCCGCCTGGTTTACAGCGTCTGCACCGTGACGCCCGAGGAGAACGAGGCTGTTGCCGTCGATCTGCTTGCCGTCCGGCCCGGGTTTAGACACATCCCGCCCGAAGGGATACCCCCGGAACTCATCGACGGCGACGGCTTCTTC
>JAHFBU010000196.1 GCA_023249795.1 Syntrophaceae bacterium | reverse complement strand
ACAACCTCGCCAATCCGGCTCTCCCGGTCCCGCCGAACGATACTGAAGCCGGTCAGGACCTTGTGTTCCCGGCCGCTCAGTTTTTCAAGCATGTCTCTCGCCTCGGCAGGCGATTCCGGTTTTCCGAGAACCTCTCCCGCGATGACCACGATCGTGTCGGCGCCGAGCACCCAGGCTTCGGGATGACAACGGGCGACCACCAGAGCCTTTTCTTCGGAGAGACGCAGGACGTGTTCCCGCGGGGTCTCTCCCGGCTGGAAGGCCTCATCAATGTTGCCGGGGATGATGTCGAAATCCACTCCCAGACGTTTCAGCAGTTCATTGCGGCGGGGTGAAGCGGAGGCCAGAATGAACCTTCCCGAAAGCGTGATTCCCATCAAAATTTCCCCGAATTCCCCTTTCGTCTTTTCCAAGTGTTATAGAGGAACGGCCCCACAGTGTCAAGCGCACGCGGGACGGCTGACAGATCTATTTGCCGCTCGGGCGGCAGCGGCCAATGATGACGGCTCCGTTGAGGCTGACCATCAGCGGCGTTGGCGCCGGCGACGCTATCGTCTTAGAGATATTCTTTTCTGTTGCTTTTTTCGAGAGTCTCGACAACCTTCCGGATCTCCTGCGACCGGCCGCGGCGGCAGATGAGGAGGGCGTCGTCCGTCTCCACGACGAGCAGATCCCGAACGCCTACAAGCGCGACCAGCTTCCCGGGACAGTGGACCAGGGAATCGCCCGCATCGATCCCGATGAAGGATCCACGGACGGCGTTTCCGTTTTCGTCCTTCTCGGAAACCTCCCAGAGGGCGTCCCAGCTCCCCAGATCGGACCAGCCAAAATCCCCCGGGACGACGAGGACATTCTCCGCCTTTTCCATCACGCCGTAGTCGATGGAGACGGCCTTCTGCGCCGAATAGACCTCCCCGACGATCTCATCTTCCCGCTCCGTTCCGAGCGCCTCCCCGATCCGGGCGAGCCCGACATGGAGCTCCGGAAGAAAGCAGCGGATCGCCTCCAGGACGGTCGAGGCCTTCCAAACAAACATGCCGCTGTTCCAGGAGAAGCCGCCCTGTTGCAGAAACCGTTTGGCCTGATCAAGGGGCGGTTTCTCCCGAATGGAGCGGACCGTGTAGATCTTCTCCCCTTCACAGGTTGAGTAAAGGTCGCCCTGCTCGATATAACCGTATCCCGTTTCCGGGCCGGTCGGCCGGATGCCGATCGTGACCAGGGCCTCTCCTTCCGACGCCGCCCGGCCGGCCGCGATCAGGATCCGGCGGAACGTGATTTCATCGTCAATCCGGTGATCGGAAGGGAGGACCAGCATCACCGCGTCCGAAACACGCTTTTGAATATGGAGAGCGGCAAGGCCGATGCAGGGGGCGGTGTTCCGTCCGACGGGCTCGATGAGGATGTTCTCCTCCGGGATTTCCGGGAGCTGGCGTATCAGCTCGGCGGCATGGCTCCGTCCGGTGACGATCAGGGTGCGCTCGGGAGGGACCAGGGGTCTGATCCGGTCGACGGTTTCGCGGATGATCGTCCGCTCGCCCTGGATGTCCAGAAGGTGCTTGGGCCTCCTCTCCCGGCTCCGGGGCCAGAACCGCGACCCCTTCCCACCGGCCATGATGACGGCAAACATAGGCTTACCTCCTCGCCCCTCTTTATCTTGAAAGGAAAATATGGGATACCGCCTCCGCATATTGAAAATCGGCGGTGTTACCCTACCAGAAGGCGCAGGGCTTCGCAACCGGTGGGTTGCCTTTCGTAAACCGCTTGATAACCGCCGCCCTTTTCTGCTAAGGAGCAGCACGGATAGCGGAGAAAAATCGGTAACATTAATATCGCGGAGTTTATAAAACCGTGCCGCGTGACCTGCTGTTGGAAATAAAAAATCTGAAGACCCATTTCTTTACCGACGCGGGTGTGGCCCGGGCCGTCGATGGGATGGATCTGGCGCTTTCCCGGGGAAAAACGCTGGGCGTCATCGGCGAATCGGGGTGCGGAAAGAGCGTCACCGCGCTCTCCGTCATGCAGCTCATTGCCGCACCGCCTGGAAGGATTGTCGCGGGCGAGATCCTTTTCGAGGGGCAGGACCTCCTGAAGAAGGGTCCGGATGAGATGCGCGCGATCCGGGGAAACGAGATCGCGATGATCTTCCAGGAACCCATGACATCGCTCAACCCCGTTTTCACGATCGGCGATCAGATCATGGAGTCGATCATCCTCCACCAGAAACTCAGCAAGAGAGACGCCCGCGAGAAGGCAATCGCGATGCTCCGTCTCGTGGGCATCCCCTCCCCGGAAAAGCGCGTCGATGAGTATCCCCACCACATGAGCGGCGGGATGCGGCAAAGGACCATGATCGCGATGGCGCTCTCCTGCCGGCCGAAGCTGCTGATCGCCGACGAACCGACAACGGCCCTCGACGTGACGATCCAGGCGCAGATCCTGCGGCTGCTTCGGAAGATCCGGGAAGAGTCGGGCATGGCCGTCATGATGATCACGCACGACCTGGGCGTTATTGCCGAGGTGGCCGAGGATGTGGTGGTGGCCTATGCGGGGAAGGCGGTGGAGTGCGCCGAGGTGGAGGCGATTTTCCGGAACCCCCTCCATCCCTATACGCGCGCCCTTTACAACTCGATTCCCCGGTTGACGGACAGTCGGAAGAAGCGCCTGGATGTCATCTCCGGATCGGTCCCCAATCCGCTCGATTTTCCACCGGGGTGCCGATTTCATCCCCGTTGCGGCTTCGCCCGCGACTTCTGCCGGGTCGAGGAACCGCCGCTGGAGGATACCGGCGACGGCCACCGGGTCCGCTGCTTCATCTACAACGAGGAGAAGAAGCGATTCTTTGCCTGAGAAACCTATACGTACAGGCTGTTCAAAAATGGTCAGATGCAAGGCGCGCAAAAACCGAAGAGCGAGGCGTATAGGGAAATACGCTGAGCGATGAGGTTTGCAGCGCAACACAGCAGATGAGCGTTTTTCAACAGCCTGCTAAGGAGAGAAAGATCTTGCTGGACGTTAAAGATTTGAAGAAATATTTCCCCGTCCGGGGCGGCGTTTTTTCCCGTGTCCGGGGGCAGGTTCAGGCCGTGGACGGTGTCAGCTTCCACATCAACCCAGGCGAGATCCTGGGACTCGTGGGGGAATCGGGCTGCGGCAAAACAACGGTGGGGAGGCTGGCTCTGGGGCTCATGGAACCGACGGCCGGAGAGATCGCCTTCGAGGGGGTGAATCTGGCGGGGCTCACCAAAGAGGAATTGCGCCGACTCAAGCGCGACATGCAGATCATCTTTCAGGACCCTTATTCCTCCCTGAATCCCCGAATGACGGCGGGGGATATTATAGGCGAGCCGCTGCAAGTCCACGGGATCGCCAAGGGCAAAGAGAAAAGGGACCGCGTGGCCGCCCTGATGGAGACGGTGGGGATGGACCCCCGCGATGCCCGGAAGTACCCCCACGAGTTCAGCGGCGGGCAACGGCAGCGGATCGGGGTCGCCCGCGCGCTGGTGTTGAATCCCAAGCTGATCGTCTGCGACGAACCTTTGTCGGCCCTGGATGTGTCGATTCAGGCCCAGGTAATCAATCTTCTTGAGGACCTGCAGGCGCGTTTCGGCCTCGCGTATCTGTTTATCGCCCACGATCTGAGCGTCATCAAGCACATCTCCGACCGGGTCGCGGTCATGTATCTGGGAAAGATTATGGAGAGCGCCGGAACGGAAGAGCTCTACGGGCACCCTCTCCATCCCTACACGGAGGCGCTCCTTTCAGCCGTGC
>JAHFBU010000195.1 GCA_023249795.1 Syntrophaceae bacterium | reverse complement strand
GCAACGTCATCTCTCTCGGAGGGCTTCACGATGAGGGGGAAACCGATCTCCGTCTCGACGAGAAAATACCCCGGACCGAGCGCGGGATCTCCTGGAGATATCTCAACAGCGGCATCAAGAACGCCATCAAGGTTTTGATCGGTTTCATCCCGGCGTTTCTGACCTTCGCCCTGACGAAAGACTGGTGGCTGCTGGCCTATGGCGGGGCCTTCATCTGGTTCGGGATCACGGGGCTCCGGAACATCCTTCAGTCGGTCCTCGGCGGCGGCGGCGTCCGCCGTTCCCCTCTGTTGCGGTGGAACGACTACGTGAGCTGGGGGAGGCTGTCCGATTCGCTGTTGTTCACCGGGTTTTCCGTTCCCCTGCTCGATTTAATCGTGAAGACGCTCCTCCTCGACCGGATATTCGGTGTCACAACGGCCACGAACCCGTCGCTCCTCTATACCGTGATGGCCCTGACCAATGGCCTCTACCTTTCCAGCCACAACGCCTTCCGGGGACTTCCGAAAGGCGCGGTCTTCGCGAACTTCTTCCGGAGCGTTCTGTCCATTCCTCTTGCCATCACCTTCAATGTAACCATCGGGGGCATCCTTTTCGAAGCGGGGGTGCCGACCATCAACGACGTCCTGCAGAAGTGGGCGGCGGTGATCTCCAAGGCAGCCTCCGACTGCGTCGCGGGCGTCATTGAGGGGCTGGCTGACCGGTATGAAAATATCCGTATGCGGGCTCGGGACTACGGCACAAAACTCCAACAACTCTTCGACACCTATGCCCGGCTCGAGATCCTGTTCCCGGAAACGGACGTCCTGCGGATGCTCGAATCCCCAAAAATATTCATGCAGACCATCAACGCCGAAGCGCAGGATCTCGAGAGGCTCGTCATCATCAACGCCCTCGATCTCCTCTACTTCTGGATGTACCAGCCCCGCTCCCGAAGCGTTCTCAAGAACCGTATCCAGGCCATGTCGGAGGAGGAGCGGCAGATCTTTGTCCGCTCACAGTATATCCTGCAGCGCGAGCGGGAGATCAGCCAGATCTTCCTGGATGGAATCATCGGCAGGAATTTTTCAAAGGGGCTGGCCTTCTACCTGGACCGTTACCGGGAATATTTGGCGGCACTGAAGCAGATCACGTTGCGAGATCAGTAAATTGACATTTTTCCGATGATCCGTTATAGATGAGCCCGTAAAAAGTCCCGAACAGCCAACGTATTTTCAGCACCCGAATTGCAAACCGGGGGTATGTTATGCAGATGCAGGATGTATTTCGTTATTTTGAAAGCGACCTCAAAAAGGTCGAGGAACACATGGAGATGTATCTCCGTTCGGAGGTCCTCCTCATCCCGGAGATCGTCCACCATCTGATCGGCAGCGGCGGCAAACGTTTCCGGCCCCTCCTGCTTCTGGCCGCCGCGGAACTCTGCGGCTACAGGGGGGAGCGGCGCTACCCGCTATCGGCGATCATCGAATTCAGCCACACCGCCACCCTTCTGCACGATGATGTAATCGATCATGCTGAGACAAGGCGGGGAAAGACCTCCGCGAATCAGGTCTGGGGCAATGCAGCGAGCGTTCTCGTCGGGGATTTTCTCTACTCCAAATCCTTCCATCTGATGACCGATGACGGCAACCTGGCCATCCTCAAGCTCATCTCCACCACGACGAACACGATGTCTGAGGGCGAGGTCTTTCAACTGATGAAGGCGGGCGACGTAACCATCACAGAAAAGGAATATCTCCAGATCGTGGAGAAGAAAACATCGATCCTGATTTCGGCGGCCTGCGCCATCGGCGGCATTCTCGGAAACGCCACGGACAGCCAGATCGAGGCCCTGACCCGCTTCGGAATGAGGCTTGGCACCGCATTCCAGATCACGGACGATACCCTTGATTATGTGGCCAACGAGGAAGAATTCGGCAAGACGATCGGGCAGGATCTGCGTGAAGGGAAACTGACGCTCCCCCTCATACGGACCATGCGGAAAAGCACCCCGGAGGAGAGGGACTACATCCGTGCGGGAATCGAAACCAAGGATGGGGAGGCGACCGCCGGGATCGTTGCCCTGATTCAACGCTATGACGGCATCCCCTACGCGCTGGGGAAGGCCAGGGCCTGCATCAACGAGGCGAAAGGCGTTCTGGTTCTCTTTCCGGACTCGGAGGCCAAAACCGCGATGCAGACCATCGCGGATTACATCATCGAAAGGCGGCTGTAGCCTGCGCCGGCAACACGGTCCCCGGTTTTGAGAGTCCATCATGACGAATACATCAGCCATGCTCAATGAGCGATACCTGGAGCGATACGCCGACGTCCTGCTCTGGGGCCTGAAGACGGCCCGGCGGGGGCGATTCCGGAAGGGAGACGTGATTCTCCTCCAGTACGAACCGGCCGCCCTGCGGCTCGCGGAAATCCTCTACGAGAAGATCCTCGCCGCGGGGATGAATCCCATTCAGCGAATGGGGCTCACCGCCCGGATGGAACGTTCCTTCTTCGGGAAGTCCGGCAAACGCCAACTCGTTTTCCAGCCCCCGGGGGAAAAGGAGTTCTACGGGAACCTCAACGGAAGGATCTTCCTCCACGCGCCTGACTCCCTGACCCATCTCAAGGATATCGATCCGATCCGAATCTGCAAGGTGCTGGTCGCCCGAAAACCGCTCCGCAACCTCCTCGAAAAGCGCGAGCAGGAGGGCTCCTACGGCTGGACCCTCTGCACGCTTCCGACGGCGGAACTCGCCGCGCAGGCCCGGACAACGGAAGAACTCTATGCAGCGCAGATTATCCGGGCCTGTTACCTGGATCGGAAAGAGCCGGCCGTCAAATGGGAGGAGATCAGACGCAATGCGGCTACAATCAAACAATGGCTGGACAGCCTGAACGCGGCCCGCTTCCATATCGAGTCCGCCCATTGCGACCTCCGGATCGCACAGGGGGAACAGAGGCGATGGGTGGGAATTTCCGGCCACAACATCCCGAGTTTCGAGCTGTTTATCTCCCCGGACTGGCGCGGCACCGAGGGAACCTACTATGCGAATCTACCCTCCTTCCGGAGCGGCAACTACATCGAGGGGGTGACTCTGACCTTTGAACGGGGGAATGCCGTCGAGATCCGCGCCAATACCGGCGAGGAGTTCACCTTGCGGCAACTGGGGATGGACCGGGGGGCAAAACGGATCGGAGAGTTTTCGCTGACCGACCGGCGCTTTTCGAGAATTGACCGCTTCATGGCCGACACCCTCTTCGACGAAAACTTCGGCGGAGAGCACGGAAACTGCCATATCGCTGTCGGGGCCTCCTACACCGACAGCTATGCCGGCGATCCCGCGGCCATGAACGGTGAGATTAAAAGGAGTCTGGGCTTCAACGACTCGGCCCTCCACTGGGATCTGGTGAACACGGAGAAGAAAACGGTCACGGCGCACCTGAAAACGGGAGAGCGGATCGTGATTTACGAGAACGGCTGTTTCCGTTACTGAAAGGCTGTCGGCGGGCGGCGGGATCGAGACGAAAAGTCTTGACGCTTCCGGGCGCAAAAGGATAAAAGCCGTAACCATCATGCTATGCAGAGGAGGTTATTGAATTTCATGAAGAAGTTTCTGTCCAGGAATAGGCGTCTTCTGACAATTCCGTTCTCTCCGACCGGCATAGCCATCCCCGCCGGGCTTCTCTTCTTGCTTCTTTTGTTTTCCGGGCCGACAGCGCCCGTCTGTTCCGCAGAGCCCGTCATGCCCGCTTTCGGCACAGGCCCTGTCGAGGTCCGTCTCTATACGGA
>JAHFBU010000194.1 GCA_023249795.1 Syntrophaceae bacterium | reverse complement strand
CCATCGTGGAAAAGGTATTGACGGACCTCTTTGATGCGGATGTGCGGACCTCCGCCGATTTTGAGAAGCTCGCCGAAAAGGCCCGCCCCGAAATCCTCAAACATGGACTTTCAGCCGTCCGGCTGGCCGGTCCGCCCCTCAAGGCCCTCTATGAAACAACGGAGCAGCTCCGGACCCTGGAGGGTTCCAGCCGGGGGAACCGGCCGCTCTCGGCTTTTCTGGCGGGCTTGCGGGATGAATTGACGCGGCTTGTGCCGCCGGATTTTCTCGTCCGCTACCCCGAGGATCGGCTCAACCACATCGGCCGCTATCTGCGCGCGCTTGCCATCCGCGCGGAGCGGGGGGCCGTGCACCTGCAGAAGGCGCTTGAGCGCGGCAAAGAGATCAGGGAACTGGATGATTGGCGGGAGACGACGCTGAAAGAGCTGCCCGCCCACGCCTCCGGCGAGAAACGCCGGGCGCTGGAGGATTTCGGCTGGATGATCGAGGAATACAAGGTGTCGCTCTTCGCCCAGGAACTCAAGACCGCCATCCCCATCTCCCGCAAGCGGATCGATACCCGCATGGGGGAGATTCAGAGGATGCTGTGAATGGCAGGCTTGACGACCTCATAAGAAGTCCTGAATTCCCTCTCCTTATGTCAAGAAGTCACCGGGGCGACGGAAGCTCTCCCGGGAAAGGCGGATACATAACGTGGCTTCTTCTTATACGAAAAGGGAATCTCCCTGGCCTTTGAATAACCGTTTCTTTCTCCGTCGCGTCGGCTCTGGCGGTTGGCGTACGCACCCGGCGCCTGGCGTTTGTACAATTTATCCTTGCCGGAATGGACGACTTTCTTCTTCAAATCGACGTTGATGTCGGGAGCATTCCGGTAGTAGCTCAAAATCGAGTTGAATTCCGCCGAGACAAACCGCTGAATGATCTCCTCTTTGCTGAGATCCGCCAGCTTCTCGTAAATGGAAGGCAGAAAGACGTCGATGTCATCCTGTCGTACTTCGACGCCTATGAGTTTCTCGATCCGATGGACGAGCTGCTTCCGGCAGACATCGTTGCCCGAGGGTATATTAACCGCCTCGAATCTCCGGCCGATCTGTTTTTCGATGAGCCTGATCCGGTAGGTCTCCTTCAGATTGACAATGGCGATGGAGATGCCCGATTTTCCGGCTCTGCCGGTGCGGCCGCTGCGGTGCGTGTAGTGTTCGTTGTCGTCGGGAAGGTTGTAATTGATGATATGCGTCAGGTCGCCGACGTCGAGCCCCCTCGCGGCAACATCCGTGGCCACGAGCATCTGTATATTCCTGAGGCGAAAGCGGTTCATGACGCCGTCTCTTTGCGGCTGGGAAAGATCGCCGTGCAGGGCAGCGGCGTCGTAGCCGTCCTTGATGAGCCCGTCGGAAACCTCCTGGGTTTCGATTTTCGTTCGGCAGAAGATGATCCCGTAGATGTCGGGATGAAAATCGACGATCCGCTTCAGCGCCAGATAGCGGTCCCTGGCATGAACGATGTAATATTGGTGCCGGACCGTTTCCACACCGCTGTTTTTCGAACCGATCGTGATCGATTCCGGCTTGCGCATCGTGCTTTTCGCAATGGCCTCGATCTCCGCGGGCATGGTCGCTGAAAAAAGCAGGACCCTTTTGTCGGCAGGCGTACCCGCCAGGATGGCCGCCAGGTCTTCCTTGAATCCCATGTTCAGCATCTCGTCCGCTTCATCCAGAACCAGCCAGCGGATCGACGAGACATTCACCTTTTTGCGGTTCATCATGTCGAGCATTCGTCCCGGCGTGGCAACCACGATCTGCGCACCCGCCGCCACTTGCCTGATCTGCGTCAGGATGCTGGCGCCGCCGTAAATCGGCACGATATTGAGTCCATGGATGTGCTTGGCAAAATGGTTCAGATCGTCGGTGATCTGCATGCAGAGCTCGCGGGTGGGCGCCAGGATTAATGCCTGGGTCGCGCGCGAGGCCGGATCGACCGACTGAATGATGGGGATCCCGAAGGCCGCCGTCTTGCCCGTCCCCGTATGGGCCAGGGCAACCAGATCTCTGGTTTCGTTGAGCAGAAAGGGGATGACCTGTTGCTGAACGGGCATCGGGGCGGTGAAACCCAATTCGGTGATGGCTTTTACGATTCTTTTTTCAACGCCCAGTGCGGCGAACGGCGTTACTTCTGTTTCCAACATTTTCTCTTCTTCGTTAAATTTGTTTTTGCTCATAAGCTGATTGCGAAATTCCTTTTGAGTTATTCCGGCGAAGGCCGGGATCCGGTCTGTTTCAGTTGATTTTTGTGCCCCGGCTTTCGCCAGGGTGATTACCATGGGAGGCTCTTTACAGGGCGGCTGCGATACGGCCCTGGAACTGTTCCTCCCGGACGCGTGCGATCTCCTCATCTTCCAGATACTCTTCAAATCCCATGACCCGATCGATGATCCCGAAGGGCGTGATTTCCACGATCCGGTTGGCCACCGTGGAGACGAACTCGCGGTCGTGGGAAGAAAAGAGCACCACCTCCGTGAAGGCGATCAGTCCGCTGTTGAGGGAGGTAATCGCTTCCAGGTCCAGGTGGTTGGTCGGTTCATCCAGGATCAGGGCATTGGCGCCGGTGAGCATCATCTTGGAAAGCATGCAGCGGACGCGCTCACCCCCCGAGAGGACACGGGTCTTTTTGAGTGCCTCTTCCCCGGAAAAAAGCATCCTGCCGAGGAACCCTCTGGCAAAGTTCACCCCCTCGGATGCGGGTGAATACTGGCAGAGCCACTCCACCAGATTCAGGTCGTTATCGAAGTAACTGTTGCTGTCCTTCGGGAAATAGGCAGGGGTGATGGTCACACCCCAGCGGAAACTCCCGCTGTCCGGTTCAAGTTCGCCGGCCAGGATCTGGAAAAGCGTTGTCTTGGCCAGGCTGTTGACGCCGACAAAGGCGATATTGTCCCCCTTGCGGACGGTGAGGCTTACGTCGTTCAGGACGGGGATCCCATCGATGGCCTTGGAAAGGCCCTTGATTTCCAGGATGACATCCCCACAGGGGCGCTCCGGTTTGAAGACGACATAGGGGTATTTCCGCGATGATACGGGCATGTCCTCCAGCGTCAGCTTTTCGAGAAGCTTTTTTCGCGATGTGGCCTGCTTCGCCTTGGAGGCATTGGCACTGAACCGCTGGATGAATGCCTTGAGTTCTTCGGCCTTGTCGGTCGCCTTGCGGCTCTCCTCCTGTTTCTGCCTCAGGTGAAGCTGGCTGGCCTGATGCCAGAAGTCGTAGTTCCCGACGAAGATCTTGATCTTGCCGAAGTCGATATCCCCAATATGCGTACAGACCTGGTTCAGGAAGTGACGGTCATGCGAAACGACGATGACGGTGTTCTGGAAACGGCCGAGAAATTCCTCCAGCCAGGCGATGGATGTCAGGTCGAGATGGTTGGTCGGTTCGTCGAGAAGCAGCACATCCGGATTGCCGAAAAGCGCCTGGGCCAGGAGTACCCGTACTTTGTCGCCCCCTTCAAGTTCCTTCATCTTCCGGTGACACAGCGCGTCCGGTATCCCGAGACCGCTCAGCAGCACCGCGGCTTCAGCCTCGGCTTCGTAGCCGTTCATCTCGGCAAATTCCGCCTCCAGTCTGGCGGAACGGATGCCGTCCTCCTCGGAAAAATCCGCCTTCGCGTAGATCGCATCCCGTTCGACCATCACCCCGTAAAGCGCGGCATGTCCCATGATCACGGTGCTGAACACCGTCTCCTCGTCGAAGGAAAATTGATCCTGCCGAAGCACTGCCAGCCGCTGTCGGGGAC
>JAHFBU010000193.1 GCA_023249795.1 Syntrophaceae bacterium | reverse complement strand
AGGTATCACATGAAAATAGTCGACTATCGCAAGGTCCCGGTCACGACGCCGATGCCCGGGGTCACTAAGAGGGTGCCGATCGGCCCCGATGACGGGGCGCCGAACTTTATCATGCGCGTCTTCGAAATCGAACCCGGCCATACGAGTCCAAATCACGCCCACTTCTGGGAACACGAGATCTTCATCCTCGCGGGAAACGGCTTCGTGCGGGATCAGGCCGGAAGGGAAACCCCGATCGGCGAAGGGACGGCCATCTTCATCCCCGGGGAAGAGAACCACTGCCTGATCAACCGGAGCGGGGAGGCGCTGCGTTTCATCTGCCTGATTCCGACAGGGGCGGAATAACGAAACGATATAAAGCAGTCATGGGTTGCAGAAAGGAGGCATCATGATTCAAAGCATTCTCATTCCCACCGATGGTTCCGATTACGGAAAAACAGCCATTGCCTACGGCATCCATCTCGCCCGGAAATTGAACGCGCAACTGATCGGCCTTCACGTCGTGGACATCCTCCTCATCCGGGGTCCTCTCTTCACGGATATCTCCGGCTCCGTCGGCCTCCCCCCGTATCAGGAGTTTCTCCCGGCCATTGAAAGCGGCCTCCAAACGAAGGCCGATGAGATCCTCCAGGATTTTCGCGGGCAGTGCGAAGCGGCAGGGGTGCGTCCCGAGACGATGAAGGTCACGGGGGTGATCGATGAAACGATCATCGAGGAGGGACGAAAATGCTGCGACTGGATACTCCTCGCCCAGCGCGGTGAACACTTCCACATCGACGGCGGCGCCATTCTCGGTTCAACGGCCCAGTCCGTCGTCCGGCGATCCGGGAAACCGGTCTTCGTCACGCCAAAACAATTCCGCGAGATCGAAAGCATGGCAGTCGCCTACGACGGCAGCGCCCCGGCCCACAAGGCCCTGAGGCTTGCCGCCGAACTGTCGGAACAGACCGGCTGGCCGCTCTCCGTCGTCGTCATCACAACCGATCCGTCCGTGGGCGAGAAGATTTCGAAGCAGTCGGAGGATTTTTTGTCGTCCTTCAAGGTCAACAGCTCCACCCTCATTCTTGAGGGAAAGGAAGACAAGGAGCTCCTCGAGTTTGTCCGGAAGGAGACCGTGCAACTCCTCGTCATGGGGGCCTATGGACACAACCGCTTACGGGAACTCCTGGTCGGCTCCACGACCTCCTCGGTCATCCGGAAAAGCACCGTTCCGGTACTCCTGACACGCTGAGCGCCTCCGATGGAGTCCGTCCGGAGACAGTCGGTTTATCTGAAAACGCTCTTCTTTCTCCTGTTCGTCGGCGTCGGGATCAGTTCGCCCTATTTCGGGATCTTCTACAAACACATCATTGTCCGCGCGGATGGAACCCCCGCCATCGGCCTGATCGGAATGATCTTCTTCGTGATGCCGCTCGTCAGCCTTGTCGCCAATATCCCCGCGGGCATCTTGGCGGACAAATTCCATTCGGGGAAGCACCTGATCACCCTCTTCTGTTTCGGCGTCGCCTTTTTCACGTTAATGATCGGACTGGCCGGCGAGGATTTCGCGCGCGGCTGGACGGCGAACGGCAAATTCATCTATATCTTCGCGCTGCTTATTTTCCTCAACTGTTTCGCCTATCCGATCATGCCGATGATCGACGCGGAGGTCCTCCTTTTTCTCAACAAACACTCCCGGAGGGAGTTCTACGGGGTCTACCGGTTGTGGGGAACCTACGGATGGAGCGTCGCCACAATCCTGATGGGGATCCTGCTTTATAATTTCCGCCACGACTCCCTGATCTTTTATTGCGCCTCCCTGGCGTTTGCCGTTCTGGGATTTGCCGCATGGTCCGGCGTCGAAACCAAATCGGCGGCGATCCCGATCATCATCCCGTGGACTCACCTGAAGAGAGACACCCCTTTCCAGTGGTTTCTCCTTTTTATTTTTCTCCATGGGGTGGTAACCACATCTTCCTTCACCTACACCGGCTATTTCTTTGACGACGTCATGAAGTCGCCGCTGGAGATCGGATTTATCCTCGGCACCTGGACGCTCTTCGAAATCCCGGTGATGATGTCTTCCCGGAAACTGATCGACCGGTTCGGAAACCGGTCTTTGATCGTGTCGGGCCTGTTGCTGAGTGGCGTCCGCCTGATTCTTTTCTCTTTCTTCACACCGGAGACGCCGTTTATATGGAAATGGGGCGCGTCCCTCCTGCATGGACCCGGCTTCGGGCTCTCCCAGCTCGGGATCATCGATTTCGTGGATCGGCGCGCCCATCCGGCCATGCGCGCCACCTACCTAAACATTGCGGCCGTGGCGCGAATGTCTCTGGCCTCCGCTCTGGGGGGTGTTTTGGGAAGCGCGGTGATCGAGCAACGGGGCGTCGCATTCCTGATGCAAATCTGCGGCTGGGTGACGATTGCGCTGATCCTGTTCTTCGTCCTGCTGATTGGAAAACACCGGGGGCCGGAAGTGACAGACAGATAAGGCGACCCTCAGAATTGTTCTTTAACGCGGCTCCTCAGACCGTCCAAGAGGTCGTGCCGGGTGAGGTCGTGATGGATCGGGGTAATCGTGATCATCCCCCGCTTCAGGGCGGCTGCGTCCGTATCGTTCTCCTCCAGCGAGGGGATCTCCGTCTCGCCGGCCAGCCAGTAGTAAATATTGTCGCGTGGATCGACTCTCTTGTCGAAGCTCTCCATCAGACGCGCCCGCCCCTGCCTTTCAACCACGATGCCCCGGATCTCCTCTTCCGGGACCGCCGGCACGTTCACATTCAGCGCAACATTCGGCATGGGACTATCCAGAAGAAAAGCGGCCATCTTCCCGGCAAAGCGGGCGGCGGCCGAATAGTCCGCATCCTGGTGTGTATCGAGCGAAATCGCAAACGACGGAACCCCGAGGATCGCCGCTTCCGTCGCTGCGGAGACGGTCCCTGAATAGAGGACATTGATCCCAACATTGGCGCCGCGGTTGATCCCGGAAACAACCAGATCGACCGGGCCGCCCGCCAGCTCGCCAAGACCAATCTTTACACAGTCTGCCGGGGTCCCGAGAACGGCATAACCAAGAAAACTCCCATTCTTCCTCGCCTTCCGGACCATCAGCGGCCGGGCAATCGTGATCGCGTGGCCGACGGCGCTCTGTTCCACCTCGGGGGCCACGATAAGGCACTCCGCGTGCCGGGAGAGCTCCTGATAGAGGGCAAGCAGACCCCGCGCATAGATCCCGTCGTCGTTGGTCAGAAGAAACCGTTTTGCCATCGGATTTCACCTCACTGTTTTCACTTCCATTCCCCGGGACAGAGGGACTTCATATAGCGCAGCGCCTCTTCGGCCAGGGGGGCCGAATCGATCCAGACTGAGGCTTCGTGATTATACATCAAGGCCGATTGCGTCAGGTTGTGGCTACCGATCAGGACGTACCGCCGGTCAATCACGACCATTTTCGTATGCGTCACCCGGTCCGGCGCATCCATGCAGACCCGGATTCCTCCCTGTTTCAGCCTCTCCGCCGTCTTTGTATTGTTCCGGTTGAGGTCGTCTGCATTCTGATTCCGTTCGACGACCACATCAACCCGAATGCCCCGCTTCGCCGCCGCGACAAGGCGTTTCAGAACCTCCTCGGGATAACCCTTCGCTGTCTTGATCGTCCGGAACAGATAGGCGGAAATGAAGATCTCCGACCGGGCGCGATCGACGCCGTCCAGAAGGGCGGTAAAATAATCCTGATCCAGGAGCAGTTTCACCTCCGCGACAGCCCGTGGAAAAGGGCCGGCTGTATTTTCCTTTAATACCGGCTGCGGAGTGGA
>JAHFBU010000015.1:12640-13806 GCA_023249795.1 Syntrophaceae bacterium | reverse complement strand
TGCCGAGAACGACAATCCTCTCATCGACAATGCTGTAACGGAGATTATGGACCATAAGACAGCTGCTGAAGCGGATTTCCGCTCCCGCCTTCGCATACTGAATGCCTATCTGCAGCCGGTTCGGGAACTTCGGCAACAGATACTTGATGCTTACCCCTTTTTCGGTCATTTTCTCGATCGCGCCCACGATGTTCGATGTCATCTTGATATCGTCGCCGGACGGAGGACTGCCGGTAATGCAGCCGACAACCTCCCGCTTCGCATCGAGCATGGACTCCATGACGAAGAAAAAGTATTCCTGCCTTGTCAGGACTTTTGTCGCTCTTCCCACCTCCCTGAGCAGATTGTCCCGCTGCCTTCCCTCCCGGATATTGTAGATCAGAAGGAAAAAGGTCGTAACAAGCAGCACGGATTCCAGTATCAGAAGCCATAATTCTATGGTCATCTTTCAACCACTTCTTGTTTCTCCTTCTCACGCATCTTCTCTTCGTACCACAGATCCGCATGCTGCTCGGCCCAGACTGCATCGACGGAACCCTTCCAGATCCCCTCGAAAACGCCTTCGGCGCCCAAGGTTCCCATGTACATGTGGCCCAGGGAGACCGCCACAAAAAGGAGAGCCACCGTCGCATGGATGACATGCGAAACCTGCATCGTGAAGCGCGTCTGACCCCAAATCGGAAAATCCAGCAGAATGCCGGTACATCCGACGACGACGCCAAAAAAGATGACCAGCCAGAACCATACCTTCTGGCCGGCGTTGAGCTTTTCGATATGAGGCCGTGCGCCCTTCTTGCCGATCAGGCCGCCCATGTTCTTGAACCATGCGAGATCGCTTTTCTTGGGAATGGTGTAGCGGACCCAGACCACGAATTCCAGGAGGAATCCGACGAGCAGCAGTGGGCCGCTGTAATTATGGAGCACCTTGGAGGTCCCGAGATACCCGGAAACGATCGGGTGGCCGAAAACCGGCATCAGGAACAGCCTCCCCAGGAGAATGCTCAACCCCGTGATCGCCAGGACGATGAAAAGCACCGCCGTATACCAATGCAATATGCGTTCTGTGAGGGGGTATCGTTCGATCAGGACCCCGGAGCGCGGCTTTTCCAGTTTTTCGCCTCCGATGAAGAGAAAAAAGAGCCCCAGCGCGGCGACTGCAATGGCAA
>JAHFBU010000015.1:8320-12630 GCA_023249795.1 Syntrophaceae bacterium | reverse complement strand
CCACTGCGAATAGGGCATGATGAGACCGTTGCGGATTTCGCGCCAGTTCTCACCGCCATTCTGGATCAGTATCGTGTGTCCCTGTTGCGGCGTCGATGTATAAGCGGGAGTTCCCTGGCGCACCACGCGCCAGAAGTTGGCCCGTGGATTGAGGGTGTCCGCGCCATTGGCCTGCACATATATCACCCAGCTCGCCAGAAATAATAGCAATATGCCCAGTGTAAGGGCGCTGACGGTCCGTTTTCTGTCTTGCGTTGTCATAGCGCCTCCTTCTTCAGCGATCGGTTTGCACCAGCTTGAAGCGATCGTTCAACACCTGCTGTTGCTGCTGCGACTTGGCGATCAGTTCATCCGAATCTCCCTTGTATACCCCCGGCTTATGCATGGTCACGCTTCGGGACTCGGAAGAGCACCCGACCAGCACCGCCAGGAGGACCCATATGGCCGCGATAAGCCAATTGCGCTTCATGGTTTCGTCTCCTTATCGGCTTTGAAATTGTACGCTGTTGCCCACCCCCATGTGTCGGGCCTGCCGCCGCGCTTGTTGACGCGCTGGATGTAAATGTCGGAAACGACGTTGCCGTCTCCAGCCAGCAGCGCCTTGGTCGCGCACATTTCGGCACAGAGCGGCAGTTTCCCCTCGGCGATCCGGTTGCGTCCATATTTCTTGTACTCTTCGACGGACCGGTCCGGCAGGGGGCCCCCGGCGCAGAAGGTGCACTTGTCCATCTTGCCGCGGGCGCCGAATGCATTCTCCTCAGGGTACTGCGGCGCGCCGAAAGGGCAGGCATAGAAACAGTAGCCGCAACCGATGCAGAGATCCTTGTCGTGAAGCACGATGCCGTCCGGAGTGGTGTAAAAACAATCGACTGGACAGACGGCCGCGCAGGGCGCATCCGTGCAGTGCATGCAGGCGACGGAAACAGACTTTTCGCCTCCTTCGCCATCCTTCAATGTCACTACGTGCCGTCGGTTGATCCCCCAGGGTACATCGTGTTCGTTATTGCACGCCGTCA
Source organism: Syntrophaceae bacterium (assembly GCA_023249795.1). Lineage (GTDB taxonomy): Bacteria > Desulfobacterota > Syntrophia > Syntrophales > UBA5619 > UBA5619. The sequence continues at coordinate 11,614 of JAHFBU010000015.1, read as the reverse complement.
CGCAGCCGTTGCACTCGATGCAGCGTTCGGCGTCGCAGAGAAATTTCATCCTAGCCATAGCAGCCTCCTTTTCAAGCCGGGGTAATCCGGCAGAGCGTCGCTTTCGTTTCCTGCATCTGGGTCACGGAGTCATAACCGTAGGTGGTGGCGGTGTTGCAAGCCTCACCCCGGACGTACGGCGCCGTTCCCTCCGGGTAGCGGTCATAGAGGTCCTTGCCTTCGAACCACCCGCCGAAATGAAACGGCGTCCAGACCGTGCCCGCACCGACCCGCGGGGTGATCATCGCCCGCACCTTGATCCTGCCTCCTTCGGCGCCTTCAAGCCAGATGTACTGACCGTTGGAAATGCCGGCATCGTTGGCGTCCTTGGGGTTGATCTCTGCGAACATCTCCGGCTGGAGCTTGGCAAGCCATGCATTGGAGCGTGTCTCTTCGCCGCCCCCTTCGTATTCGACGAGCCGCCCGCTGGTGAACACCAGCGGATATTTCGCGCTGTGGTTGACCGACTGGATCGACTGGTAGCGCGTGGGGAGCCGCCAGAATGCTTTGCGGTCCGGGTAGGTCGGGTATTTCTTCACCAGGTCGAATCGCGGAGTGTACAGCGGTTCGCGATGGACCGGGATGGGGTCGGGATACTCCCAGACATTGCAGCGGGCCCGGCCGTTTCCGAAGGGTGCGCAGCCGTGCTTGATCGCCACCCGCTGGATGCCGCCGGAGAGGTCGGTCTTCCAGTTCTTCCCATCGGCCTCTTTCTTCTCGGCCTCGGTCAGATCGTTCCACCAGCCGAGCGTCTTGAGGAGATCGGCAGTGAATTCCGGATAACCATCCTTGATCTCCGAACCCTTCGAATAGACACCGCTGGCCAGGAGGTTCTGCCCATCGTGGTCGGTGCCCCAGTTCGCCCGGAACACCAGCCCCCCTTCCGCGACGGATTTGCTCGGGTCATACAGAAGGGGTGTCCCCGGGTGCTTCATCTCGGGGGTACCCCAGCAGGGCCAGGGGAGGCCGTAATACTCTCCGTTGCATGGGCCGCCCTCGGCCTTCATCGTATTGGTGCTGAAGGTTTTGCGGTGTTTGGCATGGAGTTTGAGCCGCTCGGGGCTTTGTCCCGTATAGCCGATGGTCCAGGCGCCGCGGTTGATCTCCCGAAGGACGTCTTCGATAAGCGGCTCGTCGTTGGTGACTTTGATACTTTTGAACATCTCCTTGGCGAACCCCAGTTTCTTGGCCAGCTTGTACAAAATGACATGGTCCGGCAGGGCTTCGAACAGCGGCTCGATGATTTTTTCCCGCCACTGAAGCGCGCGGTTGGACGCCGTCGCCGAGCCGTACGTCTCATACTGGGTGCAGGTGGGCAGCAGGTAGGTGTCGTTCTTCCGTTCGCTCATCACGGCCATATGGGTTGGGTGGGGATCCGAGATGACCACTATATCGAGCTTCTCCAGGGCCTTTTTCATATGCGTCCCCCGGGTCTGGCTGTTGCACGCGTGGCCCTGAAAGAAGACCGCACGGATGTTGTCCTTTTGTGAGAGATTCTGCTTCTCCTCGAGGACGCCGTCGATCCAGCGTGAGACGGGAATGCCCGGCATGTACATCGTGTAATCCATCTTGCCGCCCCCGGCATCGTATTGCCCGCTCGTATCGAAGCGTGTTTTGAGCCACTCGTAATCCACCCCCCAGACTCTGCACCAGTGCTTCCACGAACCTTCGGCCAGGCCATAATAGCAGGAAAGGGTGTGGGAATTGGGACCCACGTCGGTCGCGCCCTGGACGTTGTCGTGGCCGCGGAAGATGTTGGCGCCGCCGCCCGACATCCCGATGTTCCCCAAGGCGAGCTGCAGGATGCAGAAGAGCCTCGTGGTCTGGGTGCCCATGTGGTGCTGGGTGACTCCCATACACCAGACGATGGTGCCGGGATGGTTTTCCGCCATGGTCTTGGCGATCTGATACACTTTTTCCCTGGGGACGCCTGAGACTTTTTCTACAACGTCGGGAGGCCAGTTCTCCACCTCCTTGCGGATGTCATCCATGCCGTAAACCCGTTTGGCGATGTAATCCTTGTCCTCCCACTTGTTTTTGAAGATGTGCCAGAGGAGCCCGTAAAGGAATGGGATGTCCGTGCCGGAGCGGAGGCGCGCATAGATATCGGCATGGGCGGCCGTTCGGGTAAAACGCGGATCCACGACGATCATTTTCGAGCCGTTCTCCTTGGCGCGGAGAATGTGCTGCATGGCCACCGGGTGGGCCTCGGCCGCATTGCTGCCGAGAAAGAGCATCACCTTGCTGTTTCGCATGTCATTGTAGGAGTTGGTCATCGCACCGTAGCCCCAGGTGCTTGCGACGCCGGCGACAGTGGTGGAGTGGCAGATCCGCGCCTGGTTGTCCACGTTGTTCGTCCCCCAGAAGGAGGCGAATTTACCCTGGAGGTAGGCCCCCTCGTTGCTGGCCTTGGAGGATCCGCAGATGAAAAAGGCATCGGGTCCCGATTCCTGCCTGATCTTCAGCAGACGGTCGCCGATCTCGTCGATGGCCTGCTGCCAGGAGAGACGCTTCCAGGCGCCGTTCTCAAGCTTCATTGGGAACTTCAGGCGCTTATGGCCGAAGCCGTGATCCCGGGCTGCAGCCCCCTTCGCGCAATGGGCACCCAGATTGATGGGCGATTCATAATCCGGCTCCTGGCCCGTCCAGACGCCGTTTTGAATCTCGGCGATGATGCCGCACCCAACCGAACAATGGGTGCAGATGGTACGCCGGTATTCCGTCTGTGCATCCGGACGCGGAAAATTTTTCTTCTCCTCAAGTGCGGCTTCCCGAACGCAGGAGAGGGGCAACAGTCCCAGCAGGGCACCGCTTCCCAGCACAGCACCGCTCCGGGTCAGAAACGTCCGCCGGTCAATGCCCGTCTGGTGAGCGGGTTCGGTGGAGATCCGTGTTAACCACTTTTTATTGAATGATTTCATCTCATCACCCTTTCGATCCCATTTTATCGGTTGTTAGGTTCTTGCCGTATCGTAATATTTTTTTACGTGTTCGGTGAGTCGATACCCCTGGCCGGAAGGCTCCGGCTCGGGCAGGAGCTGTTTCGGTTTGACCAGGGTTGTCTTGCCGAAGCCAAAGAGCACAGCAAGGCCGCTGAAGAGAGCGGCGCTTTTAATGAACGTCCGCCGGTTGCCGATGATTTCTCTTTTCATAGAGTCGTCCTCCTTTTGGAATAGGGATGGTGATATTGACCTCCACGTTCAAATATTCGTTCTCCGCTTCAAGGAAGCTACTGCCGAACAAAGCCACTATCCT
>JAHFBU010000015.1:824-8310 GCA_023249795.1 Syntrophaceae bacterium | reverse complement strand
ATCCTGTAGAATTCGGCCGTTTCCGCCGACCGGAGATCGCTGAAAATACGCATCATCCAGGATGCGATATGCTTCTTGAAAAATTCCGCCTGCTCTTCATAGGGGATGCCATCCGCTTTCCGGGAAATGAGGGCCATGACTTCACAGAGCGCTCCGGCATGATCTTCGGATTCGTAACAGTCCGGCCGCCTCACGATGCCCAGACGCATCAGGTCCGCCCTGAGAGAGGCCAGGGGAAATGACTGGATCATCCGCTCCCGGTACCACGACGCATACGGCACCATCTCTCCGCATCCCATGCCCACGAAAAGCCGGTTAAATTCAGCCTCAATCCCGGTGCGGGTGCTCTCGCCAGCCGCCTGACCGAGTTCGGTCAGCGCCCGATCCAACTTTCCGGGGATTGCGTTATCCCATTGCAGATGTTGGAGGATTCCAATCGTCTCTTCCGAGGGCGCCTGCCCCATAAGCGAGGCCAGCATCGCATAGCAATCGGGGCGGATCGCGGCATATGCGGCAAACCATCCCCCGCTATTCGGGCTGCTCATGATCGATTCCATAATTTCACATCCTCCGAAGCAAGGGAATCCCCGGCGCGGCAGGCGCCGCACATTTGCAGGCGGCGCAATTGTCTCTCGCCGGCATACATCCAATGCCCAGTCAGTTTGTTCTGCATTCGGTTGATCATGGCCTGCGAGGCAAAGGGTTTTCCACATTCAATACACCGGAACGGTTCGGCTTCCCCAAGGATGACTTTAGCTTCGGCGGTATCGGGGTCACAATGGATTCCCGGGAGAAGTCGAATCGCGCCTTCAGGGCAGATTTCGCGGCAAAGGCCGCATTGATGGCAGCGGGCTTCGAGAAATTGAAGCCGAGGCGTGTCGCCTCCCGCAAAGAGAGCGCCCGAGGGACAGGCGACGGCACAAGCCATGCACAACGTGCAGGTGGCGGAATCGACCGATACCGTCCCGTAAGGGGAGCCGGCGGGCAGGGGGAGCCAGGGCGGTATGTTCGTCAGGGTCTGCAGATGTCGGAGCGCTTGGCGGACCAGCGTCCGTTTGTCCCGTTGGGCTAAACGCGGTCCGTCCGGCGTCGGGGAATCATCGGGTTCGGCAACGGGACAAGAATCATGGCATGCGGCGCTTTCCGAGTCTCTGTTTCCGTGCGGAGCAAGGACAAAACTGATTTTGTTCTCACCCAGACCGACCCCCTGGAGGATGGCGTCGGCCATTCTAACCTGCCCTGCGACGGCCTCTCTGATAGAGGTCGAATTTTGAGGACCGCAGGCCACGATAACCTGATGCGCACCATGGCCAAATGCCGTCAGAATCAACTCCAGCCCGACATGCCCGATTTGTTCCATCTCGAAACGAAGTACCCGGCTTCGATCCCGCTCATCCACGTCCGGGAGGATGTCGGAATCCGGAGCAGCCGAATCGGTTATGACCAGAATCGATGGGATATCGGCGGCGGGCCGATTTTCCAGCCTGCCCTTCAAGCGATCCGACAGCTCTTCCGGCGCGGGCTGAACCCTGCGAATGGCGTCCGCGGGGCAGACCAGGGTGCAGCCGCCGCAACCCTGGCACAGGTAGTGGTTGACAGATATTTTCCGCTGGGCGGTGCGAATCGCCCCGACAGGGCAGATTTCCAGGCAGAGGGTGCAATCATGTGTCCGGGAGCGGCCGTGGAGGCATTGTTCTTCCCGCAGAGATATAAATTGCGGTTTTTTGAAGCGACCGCGCATTTCGGGCAACTCCGCTATCGCCCGTGCGAGAGCCGCGGAATCCTGACCTGGAGTGTAATACCCCATGGGCAGATATCCTCCCTCGAACGCCGGGACGGTCTGGAGGTCCAGAATCAGATCGAAGATTGCCCCCTGGTCAGGGGCCTCCTTTGCCGGCCCCGGTTCACGGCCATCGACAGTTACCGTGGCGACAAATCCACCGAAGGCGCCGGTAATGGACAGGCCATTTCCCTTCAGAAATGTCAGTCGGTCCAAAACGGCGGCGGGAGTTTCCGGGAGAGCTCCACTGTTCAGGACCAGCAGGGTGCAGATCAATCCCCGATCGCTGAGGAGCTTGCCGCAGGTGATGGCGCGTTCAAAATCATTGTCGATGATCAGCGTCCGCCCCGTGGAAATCACGGTTAAAAATTCCACTGCCTCGGCGGATTCGGCCGGGACGCTTTTTTGCTTCAGCTTTTTCAGCGGTGTTGCGTCGCCCGCAAACGGATGGGCCTCGGTTTGAATAAGCCGGCGCTCCATCTGATGTCGCATGTCGGCGGTCACAATTCCGTCAAGCGAATCAAAAGATCGATAATTTCCCGAATAGTCGTTCAGGTCGTCGACGCAATTGAACGGCCCGGCATGAAAATCGATCTTGGCGATGTCGTCTGTTTCCGGACACTCGATCGCATCTTTGGATGTCGCGTCTGCCGGACTGTCATTTGTCGTCATGCGCTGATCCATGCCTTAACTGTGTGGTGAATTTCCGTCAACCGGAGATGAACGCAAACGTCTGCCGGTTCGTAAGCTACAGTTTCTATTTTACACTGCTGTCAGGTGCATGCTATCGGGAATCGGAGTGAAAACAACGGGTATTCATTATGGGGATATTGGTAGCCCATATCTATTGATAGTTTCGGCCTACTGATATGCATCCTCTTTATTCATATTATTATGAGGACCATTACAATATATGGTGCAGGGAAAGTCGAGAACGCCGTAAGATCGGATCAATCATCCGTATAGACTTGAGACATCGATCTGAAAAGGGTGAGGGGCTCCATCCAACGGCATTCAATAAGGCAGTCCGACAGACAGCGGAGGTCACTCGATGCCGTTAAAGATGAGTTTGATCAGCGAAACAGGACCTCCTCCGGGAATCATCCGGATATGGATTCAGGCGCTTCGCCTTCATTTCGTCCCCACCAGCATCTTTCCCGCCGTGCTTGGGAGCGTCATGGCCTGGACGGCGTACCGGAAGTTTGACCTTTTGTATTTTTCCCTGGTCATTATTGGCGTAACGGTACACCATCTCGGTCTCAATATGATGGATGATGTTTTTGACTATCTGCATGCGGTGGATCGCTCGCAGGGCCTGCAGAAGAATCCCTATACCGGCGGCAGCGGTGTACTGACCGGAGGGCTGCTGTCCGCCCGCCACGTGTTGACCGCGGCGATTCTATGTTATCTCGCCGGGATCGGGATTGCCATTTATCTGACGTTGTTCATCGGCTGGCCCATTCTGATCTTTGTGGCTATCGGCGTTTTCTCATCGGCTTTTTATACGATGCCGCCGATCCGTTACGGTTACCGAGGCTTGGGTGAATTGAGCCTGCTCGTCAATTTCGGTCCCGTGATCTGTCTCGGGGCATTCTTTGTACAGACAGGATCGGTCGCATGGGAACCCTTTGTTGTTTCACTCGTCCCCGGGTTTCTCATGTGGTCCATGATCATCATCAACGAGATACCCGATTACGATGAGGATCTCGCATCGGGCAAGATGAACCTGGTTGCACGTTTTGGAAGGAGGCCGGCTATGATACTGTACCTTGTCGGGCTCATCTGCGCATACGTCATCATCCTTCTATCGGCTTTATTCGGAATAGCCTCATGGGGTGTCCTGACGGGACTTCTCTCCATACCCATCGCATATGATGCGTTTCGGGTGCTGCGAAAGAATTATATGGACAAGATAAAGATGTCTCCGGCAAACCTCGCCACAATCAAAGTTCATGCGCTGACTTTGATTTGTCTCATTCTGGGATATCTTACAACGGGTGTCTTGTCGACCTGGCCTTAGCCATACGGCCCTGTCGACCGCCTTTGGGAGCGGACGTCGCCTAAAAGATGACGCTACCGAACAAGATGCTCCGCCAGCCATGTTTCCACATCTTTGAGCACCCGATCACGTTCCGGTTCGTTGAACACTTCGTGGTAAAGTCCCTTGTAGAGAATGATCCGCTTGTCGGGGGAGCTCGCCCGATCGTAGAGCATCTGTGCGCCGGTCGGATCGACCAGGCGATCTTCGCTTCCCTGCAGAATCAGGAGCGGAAGGGTGATCCGGGACGCGTCGTTGCCGATGCGCCGCATGGCCTTGAGCATTTCCGAGCCCAGACGCGCCGTTATCTTTCCCCGATAGACCAGTGGATCGGTATCGTAAGCCTTGACCACCGCGGGATCCCGGCTCACGTCAGCCGCTTCGAGTGCGATCAGCTTAAGTTTTGGCGCCAGGGCTGAAAAAACCTTTCCCGCTAAAATAGCAACCGCCGGGATGTTGTCGTTCGCCTTCGCGACCGGAGCCGAAATGACCGCGCCGGCCAGTTCCCCCTGACGGTCGAGCAGATACAGGGCGCCGATCAGGCCACCCATGCTGTGGCCCACCAGAAAAACCGGTTTGTCCTTCAGCCGATTGCGGATCGTATCGTGGAACGCCGCGAGCGTATCGATATAGTCGGCAAAGCGATCCACATGGCCCCGTGCGCCTTCGGAGCGGCCGTGTCCGGGGAGGTCGATTGCGCTCACGGCATAGCCCAGCGGGAGAAAATGGTTGACGAGGTTCATGTATCGTCCGCTATGTTCCGCAAGGCCGTGAACGATGAGGAGTATGGCCTTCGTTTCGCCTTCCGGAAGCCAGTGGCTGTAATAAATCCGCTGATCCCGGACACCCTTGAAAAACCCCTCCTCTTGTTTCATGATCCTGCCTCCATGCTTTACCCCGGCGCATGCCGTGGCCATGATATAGGCTGTTCAAAAAAGTCTGGATGCAAGGCCCCCGATATCCTTAAGCCGCGAGGCGTACCTTTGGTGTACGTTGAGCGGCGAAGGATGAGGGGAACGCAGCAGACGGGCGTTTTTCAACAGCCTAACAGGTCTCGGCCCAGTTCCGTGACCTCTCCACCGCCCGCTTCCATCCCCGCGTCAACTGATCGACCTTCTCCCTGTCCATGATCGGCAAAAATCTCTTCGCAACGGCGTTGTGGTGGCTGATGTCATCAATGTCTTTCCAGCAGCCGGCGGCCAGACCGGCCAGATACGCGGCCCCAAGCGCCGTTGTCTCCAGGACGGTCGGTCTTGCAACCGGAACCCCCAGGATATCCGCCTGGAACTGCATCAGCGTGTCGTTGACCGTGGCGCCGCCGTCGACGCGAAGTTCCCCGATGTCGATTAGGGAATCGGCCGTCATGCAGCGAAGCAGGTCGAGCGATTGATAGGCGATGCTCTCCAGAGCCGCGCGGGCGATATGCGCCGCCTTGGTGCCGCGCGTCATTCCCACCAGGGTTCCCCGCGCGTACGGATCCCAATGGGGCGCCCCCAGTCCCGAAAAGGCGGGTACGAAATAGACCCCTTCGGTATCGGGCACCTGAAGGGCCAGCGCCTCCACATCGGCGGACGAGCCGATGATTCCAAGACCGTCCCGGAGCCACTGGACGACGGCGCCCCCGATGAACACGCTTCCCTCGAGGGCGTAGCTTGTCTTCCCGCCGATTTTCCAGGCGACCGTGGTGAGCAGATGATTTTCAGATGCGACCGGCGTCGTTCCGGTATTCATCAGCATGAAGCACCCGGTGCCGTAAGTGTTTTTGACCATGCCCGGCGCCGTGCACATCTGGCCGAAAAGAGCGGCCTGCTGGTCTCCGGCCGAGCCGCAGATTGGAATCGGGACGGGAAAGGACGGGGAGTGCGTCTCTCCGTAAACCTCGCTGGAACCTCGGAGTTCGGGAAGAACGGCCCTGGGGATGTTCAGGATCTGCAAAAGCTCGTCATCCCAGTTGCCGGTGTGGATGTTATAGAGCATGGTCCGGGAGGCGTTGGAGCAGTCGGTGATGTGCCTTGCCCCCCCGGTCAGGTTCCAGATCAGCCAGGAGTCGATCGTCCCGAAGGCCAGAAGTCCCTCCTCCGCCATTTTCCGCGCATTCGGAACGTTATCGAGGATCCAGGCAACCTTGGTTCCGGAGAAGTAGGCGTCGGGCACGAGACCGGTCTTATGGCGGATCAGCGGTTCGAGGCCCTCTTCGCGCAGACGAAGGCAGGCGAGGGCCGTCCGGCGATCTTGCCAGACTATGGCGTTGCAGATGGGCCGGCCTGTCGCACGTTCCCAGACGACGGCCGTTTCCCGTTGATTTGCGACGCCGATGGCGGCGATCTCATGGCCGTTTAAGCCCGCCTTCTTCATGGCTGCCGCGGCGACGCCCGCCTGGGTTTCCCAGATCTCCACGGGATCATGTTCCACCCAGCCGGGGCGGGGATAGATCTGACGGAATTCTTTCTGCGCCGAGGCTACGACGCCGCCGGTATCGTCGAAGATGATTGCGCGGGAACTGGTTGTTCCCTGATCCAGGGCCAAAATAAGGGCCACGGGAGTCTCTCCTTCAATCCTGAATTACTATGAAAGTCCTGGAGCCCGGTTTCTGCCGGGGTGACATTTTTGAGGAACTCGTAGAAAGTCGACTTTAGTCTCTTTGTGTCATTCCCGCGGAAGCGGGAATCCAGTCATTCAAACTTGTTATGGACTCCCGCCTTCGCGGGAGTGACAAGGGTTTGGGCTTTTTACAATGCCGTCATTTTTAGAGATCGTCAGGTTTCCCGTTCGGAATAAGAGAGGATACGGCCCCGGTCGACGACCTTGACGTTCACGATCTTCTTCTGTCCCTCTTCATCCAGATAGATCACCTTGCCGATTCTGGCATTGAAGATCATCCGCCAGCACATGAAACAGGGCATCCCGCTACGGGGTTTTTCCTGCTGGAGCCCGAAGATGTAAAGCGTGGCGTCGTCCATCAGATCGAAGCTGGCGCGGATGATCGCGTTGGCTTCGGCATGGACGGAGTGGCAGATTTCGTAGTTTTCGCCGCTTGGAATATGGAGACGCTCCCGAACGCAGTCCCCTTGCTCCAGACAGCTCTTGACGCCCGAAGCGGCGCCATTATAACCGGTGCTGATGAGCGTATGGTTCTTGACGAGAACGGCTCCGAACTGGGCCCGTAGGCATGTTGAGCGGAGGCATGCCGTTTCGGCCATCTTGAGAAAGTAATCATCCCATGAGAGTCTCATCGATCTCCTCCCTGTCCGTTGTCGGATAAAGCATTCCGGAAGCTGACCATCCGCCCGCCGCCAGACCAAGTCAACCGTGACGAATGCAAACATGGATTGCAGCCGGCTCGCACTATGACGCAAGAGTCATTTTTTGTCAATCGTACGGAATACCGTGTTTGATTTTCGATAAACCTGCAAAAAGGTATTGACTATCCCCCTCTCCTATATTAATTGCAGTTTCAAGATGTTTCAGTGAGGAAGTGGAGGTTTGGGGAAAAAAAAGCTCTATATTCAAACTTTTGGCTGCCAGATGAACGTTCAGGATGCCGAGAAGATGGCCATCCTGCTGGAGCCGTCGGGATACGAGAAGACGGAAGATCCGGCGATCGCTGACCTGATCCTCGTCAATACCTGCTGCATCCGTGAGAAGGCGGACCAGAAGATCTACAGCCA
>JAHFBU010000015.1:0-814 GCA_023249795.1 Syntrophaceae bacterium | reverse complement strand
CCAGTTGGGGCGTTTTCGCTTCTTGAAGCAGCAAAATCCTCATCTTCGGATCGGCGTTGGCGGCTGCTTGGCCCAGCAGTGGGGCGAAGGGTTTTTCCGGAGGGCGCCATATGTCGATCTGGTTTTCGGGACGCACCAGATCCACCGGCTTCCCGAAATGGTCGACGATCTGGTGCCGGCGGGAGAACGAACCGTTGAGACGGAATTCTGCGAGAGGGTCCGCTCACTGGAGATTCCGGCGCAACCCTCCGCAGGGGCGGTAAGCACTTTTGTGACGATCATGCAAGGGTGCAATAATTTTTGCGCCTACTGCGTGGTGCCCTATCTTCGGGGAAGGGAGGAGAGCCGGCCGCTCCCGGATATCGTCCGCGAGGTTGAGATGCTGGCCGGTCGGGGAATCCGGGAGGTGACGCTTCTGGGGCAGAACGTGAACTCGTACGGGCAGAGGCCGCAGGGCAAAACTGATTTTACGGATCTGATCGGGGCCATCGGGAAGGTTCCCGGGATGGAGAGGATTCGTTTTACGACCTCTCATCCGAAGGACCTGTCGGCGAGGTTGATTGACTGTTTCGGGGAGGTTGCCTCCCTCTGCGAGCACATTCATCTTCCGGTGCAATCCGGGTCGGACCGGGTGCTCGCGCGGATGAACCGCGGTTATACTTCCGCGGAGTACCGCCGGAAGGTGGAAGACCTCCGCCATGCTTGCCCGGAGATCAGCATCACCTCAGATGTGATCGTGGGATTTCCGGGAGAAGAGGAGACGGATTTTCAACAGACGCTGGCGTTGATGCGGGAGATCCGGTTCGACAACCTC
>JAHFBU010000192.1 GCA_023249795.1 Syntrophaceae bacterium | reverse complement strand
TTATCGTCGCTGCCCGGACAATGGACGTGCTCAAATTGCCCCGCGCCAATGTCCTGGCTTACACGATGCCCGGCTTCGCGACGTCCGATAAAACCTACCGCAACGCCCTCCGCCTGATGAAGGCACTTGCGGTAGAGGCCAACGAAATCGATATCCGTCCAAGCTGCACACAGATGCTCAAGGACATTGGCCACCCGTGTGCGGAGGGGAAAACGGTTTATGATATCACATTTGAAAACATCCAGGCCGGAGAGAGGACCTCTCACCTCTTCCGCATTGCCAATATGAGAAACGCCCTTGTGATCGGAACCGGCGATTTAAGCGAACTTGCTCTCGGATGGTCCACCTACGGCGTAGGCGACCATATGTCCCACTATAATGTGAACGCCAGCGTCCCGAAGACGCTGATTCAGCATCTGATCCGCTGGGTCGCCCGGTCTGTGCAACTCTCCGCCGAGGTCTCAGAGATTCTCTTCGATATCCTGGAAACGGAGATCAGTCCCGAGCTGATCCCAGGCGATGCAGGGGGAGAGCCCTCCCAGAAGACGGAAACGATCGTCGGGCCATACGAGCTTCAGGATTTCAATAATTTCTACACGATCCGATTCGGCTACCTGCCGACAAAGATCGCTTTCATGGCTTATTGCGCTTGGCGGGATAAAGCGCAGGGAGACTGGCCGGACGTCCCCGAAGCGAGCCGGAATGCCTATACCATCGGCGAAATACGTCACTGGCTGGAGATCTATCTCTACCGCTTCTTCAAGATCAGTCAGTTCAAGCGCTCCTGCATCCCCAACGGTCCCAAAGTCGGTTCGGGGGGATCCCTGTCGCCGCGAGGGGATTACCGAGCGCCGAGCGACAGCGAGGCTACCGTCTGGCTTGATGACGCAAAGAATATTCCGGAAAGGGATAATGGATGAAGCGGGAGCAATTCAAAGACTTTGATGCCACGGAGCTCTTCTGTCCCAAATGCAGAAAGGCTGTCCCGGTGCGGAAGCGCCTCCTACTCGTCCTTTCGAATGGGGAAAAATTCGATTACACCTGTGCATGCTGCGGAACATCTGTAGGCGACAAGATGGTGACAGAACAGGACAACCTCCGCATCCTCCTCAAATAAGGAAGGCTGTCTCACTGTTACCCTTCACTTGCCGTTTTTCTTTTCCAATGCTTTTTGCAGTTTCTCGGCCAGTGCTCCCATCCCTTTTGCAGCACTGTCATCCCGGTAGACCACGATCTGCTCTCTGGCATGCTCCGTCCCCTCCAGATAGTCCCCAAGCAGTCCCCGGCTGTGAACATCCTCATGGCAGTAGGCACAGAGATTTTCCCAGTTGCTTCCATCCGGAGGGTTGTTGTTGTGATTGCCGTCTTTGTGATGCACCGTCAGCAGTTGGCGATTCGCCGCGTCGAACTCGCGACCGCAGCGACCGCAGATCAACCCATGCATGGCCAGCGACCGCTCGCGATATTCTTCCTCCCCACGCATTCGGGATGCCTTGATTTCCCGGACAACCTCCTCGGCCGATCTCGTAGGCCTTGACTTGTCAAGGGTTGTCTGAACCTTGATGCGTCCTCCCCTGTTGCCATAACTTACGCCAGCCATGCAGAATCTTCCTTTTGCCGCGGAGTCTCATCCCGATGGATCATCTCTTGCCCCGGTCTCCAGAATCGATTCGGGTTCTGCCCTGCACAACGTCGATAAATGTCCTGACACCCTTGAACGCGGCAACCGAAGTTATCAATGTCCTGGCCAGCGGGAAACTTATCTGTCGTCTGAGCACATCCGTTACGCCGAGGACAACCCCCACAACCCCCTGCATCCTTCTCAAGGTCATGGACAGCTCCGTAACTTCTCGATTCACAGTTATTGTCGTCCGGTTGATGTTCGTCGTGATCTCTTCCAGATTATTCATGATCGCGGGCAGGTCGCGATTGAGGGTCTCGAGGGTTTGCGCCATCCCCTTCACCGTCCGCCACACCTCGATCATGAACGGGATGGAAAGGAAAAACAACAGCAAAAAAAGGAAGCCGATCGCGATCAGTATATTCTCGGTCATGGGTATTCTCCATCAATCCGCCGTTCAGGAAGCCTTGTTCTTCTCTTCCCTAAACACCTCTACCCCCGCTTCAATGGCCCTCTTCAGCCGGGTCTTCCCCTCCTGAAAAGATTCTTTCCCGCGTTCGGCCAGACCTTCCGCCGCTTCTACTTTTTCCGTCGCCATCTCCTCAAACGCCTTCAGCCGCTCTACGGTCGCATCGTATGCTTTTTTACTCTTTTCGACGGCAATGTCATATTCCGCCTTCGCCTTGGATAGGAGTTCATCCGCTTTGCGGGCGATATCCTCGCGAGTTTCCTTGCCGCTTTTAGGTGCGTACAGGATGCCGACCACCGCGCCGATCAGACCGCCGACGATTAAACCGCTGATATAATCACCTCTCTTGCTCATGGCGTAACCTCCTTAATCAGTATTTGTTTGGCGTTAAGCATACAACAGTTAACACACGGAGGTCAAAGAGAATGATTATTATTTACCTTGTCAAGCGGGTTGTCTCATTATATAGACGGCGCAGTCCAAGAACGAGGCAGCTACATGATCCTGGGTATTGATGTGGGCGGCACACATACGGATGCAGTTCTGATCTCTGACCACACTGTTATAAAAAAGGTCAAGGTCCCCACAGACGGACGAAACCTGCTTTCATCCCTCCTCGCGGTTACGAACGAGTTAGTCGATGTGGCCCCAATCGATCAACTGGAAAAGGTCGTCCTGAGTACCACCCTCTCGACCAACGCCATTGTTCAGAACAAGATCGATCGGGTGGGAATGCTGCTCGTCAGCGGTCCGGGCCTATCTCCCGAAGTGTATGACATCTGTAAGGACACCGTTTTTCTGCCCGGATATGTAAATCACCGCGGCATGGAGATCCGCGCTATCGATCGGACGGAGGCTGAGCATGCGCGGGATCGCTTCTTCGCCCTCGGGATAAGAAACGTGGGAATCGTCGGGAAATTTTCGACGCGCAATCCCCGGCTGGAAATAGAACTTCAAAAGATCGTTGAGGAGCCGCTCGATCATGTCTCACTAGGCCACCGTATGTCGGGCCACCTCAATTTTCCCCGGCGCATCGCAACAACCTACCTCAACGAGTGCGTCTGGCGTCTCCACCATATTTTCATCAGAGAGGTCCTCCATTTTGCCCGAACGCGTGGAATCAAGGCACCCATCTACCTACTGAAGGCCGACGGCGGAACCTTTGATATACTCCAATCCGTCGAATCTCCGATTCAGACGATCCTTTCCGGCCCGGCGGCCAGCATCATGGGCATCCTGACGACGACCCGCTGCACGACCGACGCCATCGCACTCGATATCGGAGGTACGACAACCGATATTGCCGCATTTGCCGACGGGGTTCCCCTTTTCGAGCCCTTCGGCGTCACCATCGATGGCCGTAAAACGCTGATCCGGGGGGTAAGAACCCGGTCGGTCGGCGTCGGCGGCGACAGCGTGGTCCGTGTGCAGGACGGGCACCTCTCGATCGGACCGGATCGGGAAGGTCCCGCCGCCGCCCTGGGCGGACCTTTTCCGACGCCGACGGACGCCATGATCGTCCTCGGACTGACCGACATCGGCGACCCTGATAGGGCCGTGGCCGCAATTGTCCCGCTTGCCAAGGCTCTTAATTGTCCGGTCGATGAGACAGCTCATACGATCCTGCGCGAACTCTGCGCATTGATCGCCGGTCATGTCCGGAAGGTCATCGAAGAGATCAATAACCAGCCGGTTTATACGGTCCATGAAATGCTGGATGGGAAACAACTCAATCCCCAA
>JAHFBU010000191.1:1184-3947 GCA_023249795.1 Syntrophaceae bacterium | reverse complement strand
GCCGCACCGGATCATCCGCGTGATGCTGGGCATTGCCATTGTCGCCGCAGCCGCGCTTGTCGCTCCGGGATCGACCTCCGATCCGGCCGCTTCGCCGGAGGATCGCGCGCTGGAGGATCTGAGCCGGTACGAATACCCCAGCCTGAAGGGAATCCGCTGGAAGGCCCACTTCTTAAGACCGCAGGACAGCCTGGAGCGGCTCTTCGGCAAAGACTGGGTCGTCGTCGCCCGTTTCAACCGGATCGACCGCCGCCATGCCTACCCCGGGATGACCATCAAAGTCCCGGAAAACATGGAAGAGGCCCGTAACTACACCCCGATGGCCGCCACGTACGAAAAGGCCGATAAGTTCGAGAAATACATTCTCCTGAACATCACCGAGCAGTGGATTGGGGCCTACCAGTATGGCAGGCTCCTCTTCTCCATGCCGGCGGCGAGCGGCATCGAGGGGCACCTCACCCCGACCGGCCTCTTCCAGGCGGAGGCCTACCACCGGAGGCACACCTCCTCCCTCTACAAGACGCACAAGGGGGATGCCCAGTATCCGATGGATTTTGCCATCCGTTTTCTCATCGACAAGGAGCACGTCTCCTACTGGATCCATGCACGCGACCTGCCGGGGCGGCCCGCCTCTCACGGCTGCGTCGGCCTTTTCGACGAGGGAATGCAGCACCGGGTTTACCGTGTTCCGGATAAGCCCCTCCTCGACGATGCGAGGAAACTCTTTGCCTGGACGGTCGGCGAAGCGTTGTTCGCCGAGGATGACGGAACCCCGAAACTCCTCGAGGACGGCCCGCCCCTCGAAATCGTCGGCGATTTACCGAAGCGACTGCCGCGATCGCCCCGTTGAAGGTTTATCACGACTTCATCGACATTGTATTTTGCCCTCATGCTGTGGTACAAAAATATCATGATTCCAAATTCGAACGCCAGCCTCTCCGAAACCTTGCCGCGACAGATCCGGAAAGATCCTTTCAGGATCGTTCTTTGTTCCACTTTTGCCATCGTTTTTCTGGGCCTTTTTTTCGGAGCGCTCCGACCGGCCGCCGCCGACTGGAGACCCCTTGTCGAACGCTTGAGCGCTGATGGCTTCGACCGGCCGACCGTGGAAGCCCTCTTCGCCCGCCCGGAAGTTCGGTTCGAGCCGGATGCAATGGCCGACAAAATAGCGGCCCTGGTGCGAAACAGGTCCGACGGCCCCAACTCTACACCCGTCCGGTTGAAGAATGCCGTGCGCCGGGGTTATTTAAGCGACAGGGTCATAAAGCGTGCGCATTCTTACGCACTTGAAAACATCGATATTCTTGAGGAGATCAACGCCATCTACGGTGTCCCGAAGGAGATCGTCATCTCGATCTTCCTGATTGAAACCAACCTCGGCCGGAACACCGGGAACCACTGCGTATTCAACCGTCTGGCCAGCATGGCCCTCAGCACCGACCTGGAAGCCGTCCGACCGTATCTGAACGGCGATCTTATCACCCCGGACAACGAGGCGTTCGCCCGTCGCCGCTGCCACGAAAAGAGCGACTGGGCCTACGACGAGATCAAGGCGCTGCTCCGTCTGGCCGAACGGGACGGCGCCGATCCGCTCGGCATCCGGGGTTCGATCTATGGGGCGATCGGGCTGTGCCAGTTCATGCCCTCCAACGTCTTTGCCTTTGGGGTGGATGCCGACCGGGACGGCCGCATCGACCCCTTTGCCAAGACGGACGCCCTCTGCAGCATTGCCAACTACCTGCGCGGACACGGCTGGCGGCCGAAGATGGAGCGGAACGAACAGCACAGCGTTATCTTCGATTATAACCACAGCACCGTCTATGCAAACACGGTCCTTGCCATATCCGATAAGTTAAAGGAGCGGAGCCGGACAAGGCCGTAACGCAAAAGAGACGGTCCCGGACAAAGGGTCACAGTTTTTTTCTTGACAAAGGGTGTGAATTTGCGTATTCACCCGAATTCAAAAATTTGAATCCGCGCGAAGAGTCATGCGCACTGGGTGAGATGATGAAGACATATCAGGCAAAAGAGGGTGAGGTCATTCGCGACTGGTATCTCGTGGATGCCGAAGACAAGGTTCTGGGAAGACTGGCGAGCGAGATTGCCCACCGTCTGAGGGGAAAGCATAAGCCGGTTTACACCCCCCACACGGATACGGGGGATTTCGTGATTGTGGTCAACGCCGAGAACGTAAAACTGACCGGCAAAAAGTTGACGGACAAAATCTATTACCATCACACCGGCTATCCGGGAGGCATCAAGGCGATCTCGGCGGGAAAGAGACTCAAGGAACGACCGGCAGAGGTGCTGCGGGCGGCGGTGAAGGGGATGCTCCCCAAGAATACGCTGGGACGGGCCATGCTTAAAAAACTCAAAATCTACGCCGGCGGCGACCATCCGCACGAAGCGCAGTGCCCCCGCGTTCTGGAATTGTAATATCGGATTTAATGTCGGGTTCGTGAAAACGATCTGGAGAGGAATATGATGGACAAACGGATTTATGCAACAGGCAAGAGAAAGAGCGCCATCGCCCGGGTTTATATGAAGGAGGGTACCGGCGTCCTGCAGGTGAACAAACGGAACTTCGACGACTACTTCACGCGGGAAAGCCTGAAGATGATCATCCAGCAGCCGCTTGAGATAACGGGGAAAAAGGGGCTCCTCGATTTTTACATCAACGTGGATGGAGGCGGCATCTCCGGCCAGGCGGGCGCCATCAAGCACGGCATCTCCAAGGCGCTTGTGGAATACAATTCGGATCTC
>JAHFBU010000191.1:0-1174 GCA_023249795.1 Syntrophaceae bacterium | reverse complement strand
GAGGGACTCCCGTATCAAGGAAAGAAAGAAATACGGTCAGCCAGGAGCCCGAAAGCGGTTCCAGTTCTCCAAGAGATAAATCCCAGAGGGAGGCTGACCGCCTCCCTTTTTTTTGGATGTCGGGGAGATGTTCCGGGAATCAAGGAGGTGCAACATGATCAAGGTGGGTATCTTCGGGGGCAGCGGATATACCGGGCAGGAACTGCTGCGGCTTCTGCTTGGCCATCCGGAAATAGAGGTTGTGGTGGCGACCTCCCGGCGGTTCGCGGGGGTGTCCGTATCCGAGGTCTATCCGGTTTTCTCCGGCCGGACCGATCTCATCTATACAAACGATTCCCCGGAAGCCGTGGCCGGCTTCGCCGATTTCATCTTTCTGGCCCTTCCCCATGGCGTCTCGATGGAGATGGCGCCTGTTTTTATCCGGGCGGGCCGGAAGGTCGTCGACCTCAGCGCGGACTTCCGCATCCGGGATGCCGCCTCTTATGAGGCATGGTATTGCCCGCATACGGCCGCCGGAATGCTCAAAGAGGCGGTTTACGGTCTGCCCGAGCTTTATCGGAACGAGATCCGCGAGGCCCGTTTGACGGCCAATCCGGGATGTTATCCGACGAGTATCATCCTGGGGCTCGCGCCTGTTCTGCGGGACCGGTGGATTAACCCCGACACCGTCATCGCCGACTCGAAGTCGGGCGTCAGCGGAGCGGGCCGGGATCCCCGGATCGATTCGCTCTACTGCGAGGTGGAGGGAGGATTCAAGGCCTACAAGGTGGCAACCCACCGGCACACCCCGGAGATTGAACAGGAGCTTGGGCTCCTGGCGGGACGGACGATGAAGATCTCCTTCACGCCGCACCTGCTGCCCGTGAAGCGGGGGATACTAAGCACAATCTATGCGAAACTTGAAAAAGATACGAGCACCGAGGAGGTTGCGGCGCTCTATCGGGAATTCTACCGGGCTGAACCCTTCGTCCGGATCTGCCGGGCCGGTCAGTTACCCAACATCTCTTCGGTCGTCGGTTCGAACTTCTGCGATATCGGCGTGACCGCGGACAGAAGAACCGGGCGGCTCATCGTCGTCTCCGTGATCGACAACCTGATCAAAGGGGCCTCCGGCCAGGCGATTCAGAACATGAACCTGATGTCCGGTCTCCCGGAGGGGACCGGCCTGCCGCTG
>JAHFBU010000190.1 GCA_023249795.1 Syntrophaceae bacterium | reverse complement strand
GCTCAACGCGCCGGTCAGTTCGTTGTTGGCGTTGATCTTGTCCGGAACGTTTGTTGCTCCGGTCGCCCGCGCACGGGCGTTGGTCACCTCCACAAGAACATCCTTTTCCTGCTTGGCGTATCCCTTGACCGTTTCCACGAGGTTCGGGATCAGGTCATAACGCCGCTGGAGCTGATTCTCCACCTGCGCCCAGGCCGATTTGACCCCTTCGTCCAGTGTGACGAACTTGTTGTAGTTCCCCTTGAAGAAGGAGTAGATCATCCCCGCCAGAACAACGATCACGATGAGGGTAATCAGAAGTGCTTTCTTTCCGCTGGTCATGCTGTGTACCTCCTTAAACGATACGGGACAAAATCCCTATTTATGGTTTCTTGCCTTCTTCGTCATACCGGCGAAAGCCGGTATCCGGTCGATCAGCTCGCAGAGGCAGTTGACCTCCTTGAGGTAGTCGCGGAACACCGCCGACACCTCCGCCGATGAAAAATGGTTCCTTTCCCTTTTGATCTCCTCGCACTTCAGAAAGACGGCGGCATCGAAGCCGAAAGCAGCGCCTGCGGCCGCGATGACATCGCTTTTTCTCTTCGGGATTGCCAGATCTTTCAGGCAGAGGAGAGCGCTGAAGAGCGACACGAATGCGGTGAGCGACGCGCCGATCAGTTCTCGGATCTTTTTCGGCTTCCCCTCCGTCGCGAGGTATCCACTTCGGAGATGAATGAGCTTGCCTCGGAGTTCCCGCTCGAGCTGGAGCCGGATATTACAGGGTTCAAAGACGATCGGCGCGAGGATGTCCTCGCCGGTGACGACGCGATAGCTCCGCTTCATGTTCAAAAATTCGATGGGGTAGGCATCGAGCGCCCCCGTGAGATAGTCGCGGGTCATGAAGAGGGGGATCGCGACGTTGCGTTTGCGCCACCTTCCGACCGCCTCCATCACCCGATCGAGCCCGTCGATGCCCCGCTCGGTCAGCACGATCAGGAAATTGAGGTCCGACTTTCCGGGGATGTAATCCTCTCCGGCGCCGCTTCCATACAGAATGATGGAGATCAGATCCTCGCCGAAGATGGTCCGGTAGTCGCCGATGATTTCGGGAAAAATCTCTTCCGGGTTTTGGGGATATTTTGCCATCCGTTTGCCTCTCTCTTAGAATCCGCGGTCCGAGCCGCCGCCGCCGCTCGATCCGCCGCCGAAACCTCCGAACCCGCCGCCGCCGAATCCGTCGAAGCCGCCTCCGCCGCGCCGCCCTCCCCCACCGCTCATCATCAGCAGAAGAATCCACGGGAGCATGGCCCTGCCCTGGCGAGTGCCGAGCAGAAAACCAGCGGCGAGAACCAGCAGCAGGATCTGGCCGATTCCGAGCCCCTTTGCCGTTCGGACATGCCTTGGCGGCGGCGGTTGCGCACCCGTGAGGGTTACATCGGCCGCCTTTGCGACGACAGCGGAAACCGCGGCCATCGTATCGGCAAGCCCCTTTCCGTAGTCGCCATTCTTGAAGGAGGGGAGCGCGTACGTATCGAGGATCTCGCCGGTCAGACCGTCGGGAAGTATCCCCTCCACGCCGTAGCCTGTTTCGATCCGGACCCGCCTCTCCTTGACGGCGAGGAAGATCAGCACCCCTTTGTCTTCGCCCTTCTTCCCGATCCCCCAGGCCCGGTAGAGGCGGTTCGCGTAATCTCTCGGATCGTTGTTGCCGACCGTCTCCACGGTGGCCACGACCACGGCGGTTCCGGTCTTTTCCAGAACCTCCCGCGCCAGGTTCTCCATCGGACCGACGTATTGGGCGGAGATCACCCCGGCGAAGTCGTTGACCGCACCTGCCGGTTTCGGGAAGGCTTCATCGGCCGCCCGCGCCATGATCGGAAATGACAGAAATAGTGCCGCGATAATCAGTGCGCAGGCTAAATCAGGTGCAGATCTTTTTCGCATGGCGGCAACATAATCATGTTCCCGGAAAAATATCAACCCCGACGATCAATCCGGTTCAAGAAAGAGATACCCTTGAAAAATATCGAGACCCACATTCCGATGTATTTTTCATTCCCGCGAAACGGGAATCCAGGACAAAGCGATAATGCTTTGAACCGACCAACGGATAAAAAGTCCGCAGTTTCTCGCGCTACTGGAGACTTTTAAGAAGCGGTCAGTTCTCAAAACTAAAGGTTACGAATGAAAAGGGCTTAACAACGAGGTCTCCGGGAGCCAGCTTTTTCGGCAATTTGATGAAACACATTGTTCGGCCGTTTCCAAGTTCATTTATTAGATTGGGATATATCCCGCAAAGCTCTGGCAGCCTCTTTGTAGCCTTGGTCGGCAGATTTCTTCAACCATTCAATTGCAGCCCCTCTGTCTTGTGCGCCACCACGTCCTTGTAGAAGAAAACCGGCATAAGCATATTGAGATATTGCAATCCCCTGCTCTGCCGCAAGGCGGTACCATGTCCTTGCCTTTGCGTCATCCTGACTTGCGCCTCTCCCTTTGTCGTAAATTACGCCCAAGTAATGTTGAGCGTCTGCAAGACCTTGATTTGCTGATAATTCATATAGCTGTATTGCTCTATTGAAATCCTGTTCCACCCCTCGGCCATCCATATACATGTTGGCAAGTTCATATTGAGCTTTTGTATCCCCCTTTTCAGCCAATGGCGTGAGACGTGCAATGTCGTTTGCATCTTTGACCGGATCGCCTCGGTATGCTTCCAGTATTTTGTTAACAACAAATAGTTCATTTCCCATGAAGTGATCAACTAACCCCTGCAACCGGTTTGCAAGAGGCGGACCATCAATGAAATTATCGTCCATATAATATGCGGCAGCGAGTTCGGCTATTCGTCTGCCCGTTCGTTCACTCGATGGTCCGGAGAGGGTTTCTTCCAAAGACAATGACTCTTTCAAATACTCTATCGCATAAGAAAGACGTTTCTGCGTTCGATAGAACGAACCCAAGTTATACAAACTGTCTGATATTTCTTTTTGTCCGAGATGATTTTTGGCTCTTTGCAGAGCACGCCTATATTCTTTCTCGGCCTGTTCAATATTTCCCTTCTTTTCTTCCTCCCCTGCCGCGGCAGTACCTGTGGTCCAGTATGCTCTTTGAATATCTGCAGCACATCCCGCAAGGCACAAAAGAGCTATTGCAATTATGAAAACCCTGTTTACCTTTTTCATTACTATCTTCCTCATATTGTCCCCGCGAGTATCAAATCATCCTCAACTCCCGATTAGCCGATATCTTCGCAAAGCCTCCCTACGTTTCGTTCACTGCCGGCCGGTGATTTTGATGTTGACGGTTACGTTTTCGTTCGGAACGGCAGGGGGCTGAGTCTCGACATTGACCCGGCCGATTGTTTTGAGTCCATCCAGGAAAGCGGCGACGTCTCGCGCCGGGATTTCGACCTTCAGAAATTCGCTTCCGTTGCGGCGCCCTCTTTCGATGATCCGGGCGTTGATTTGACTGAGGCGCGCTTCGATCTTCCCGATGGCATCGGCCGTATCCTCGACCTGAATCGTCAGATCCACGACGGACCGATGGATTGCTGCCCCAGCCGCCATTCGTGCCGGCGACGGAGCATATACCGCTTTATTGCTTTCGCCGGCTGTTGCCCCGGTATCGGCCGTCATCATTTTCCGCTTCTGCTCCGGCGGGCGAGTTGCAAGCGCCTGGTCGGCATCCTGCTTTCCGGCCCTTTCCTCCGCCTTGTTCAACGTCTGCGATCCGACCGAGTAAGTCTCTTTTTCTGCTTTTGCGACGGCCGGGGCCGCGGATTCCGCGGCTGCCGGGCGTTCCTCCCGCACCGGCGCCTGTGAAGCGATTATTCCTTTCCCTGCGCCACTGCTTTTGAACGGCGGGGTGGCGTACGGCTGCCGGTCCTTTTCGTGAAGATCCCTGGCGGTCATGGGCAGGGGAAGTGGAACAGCTTGTTTAATCTCCGGCTCGTTGGTCTGGTAGATGTGGAATGCAAGCACCGCGACAAGGATCGTCG
>JAHFBU010000014.1 GCA_023249795.1 Syntrophaceae bacterium | reverse complement strand
GCGAATTGCCCCCCCCTTTTTATTTTGGGCCAAATGATCCCGTGCGCGACCAATTCCTGATTTAATTACATCGGCGGAGGGGGCAGCGGGACATCCACGGGCGTCACCAAACGGTTTACCGTATCGAGCGTGTTGCCCACGTTGAGCTTTCGGAAGAGCAGTGCGAATTGCGCCTCCAGCTCCCGGCCCAGCGCCGTCCGGACCATCTCCGGGAGATCCCACATCTCCCGCTTGAAGGGACCGATCCCCTTCTTCCTGGTCTTGTAGAAGAACTGCTCCTCCGTATCCCCTTCCTTCCGTTCGGAAGCCGCTTCCCGTTTCAGGTAGTCATAGATCTGCCCGCGAAGCGCGGGTGGAAAATTCGGGCTGTCGTAAACCATATTCTGGAACCCCGTCGCCAGGTGGACCTCCGCCGTCCCGGTTGCAGGAAATCGGTCGAATGCCTCGTCCGGCAGCGTGGAGGCGCCGTGCTGGACCGCGCCGGCCAGACCGTATTCCTTTCTTGCCGCGTCGGAGAGCATTTCGAGGGTGTCGAAATCCAGCTTGACCGTGGCCACGCTTCCGTCGGCCATGGGAACCCCGCCGTGGGTCGTTCCCGTCTGGACGCTGATCTTGCTGATCCCCTTCAGTCCCGTTCCGCTCTTTCGAAGCGTTTCCAGATATCCCTCCATGAAGGCGTAGAGCTCTTCGACCGTGCTGTTTTTCCCTCCAACCTCGCCGATCTCCCCGCCGACGGAGATGGTGACTCCCGCCGGTTCCAGATCCCGGATCATCGTAGAAAAATCCGCGGCCAGGCCGTAGTTCAGTTTCTGCTGTCTCTTCACGGTGGCCCCCGTCAGGTCGACGAGGGTGGAGGTGTCGATATCGATGTTGTAGAAGCCCGCGTCGATCGCCTCCCAGATCAGATCTTTGACGGCCTTGACCTCGCCTTCGGGATCCTTCGCGTATTTCTTTGCCCCCACCTGGAAGTGGTCTCCCTGTAGAAAGAGGGGGCCGCGGTATCCCGTCTTCAGGGCCGCCGCCGTCACGGCGCAGGTGTACTCCGCCGGCCGCTGGCGGGTGTAATCGATCTCCGACCGGGCGATCTCGAAAATCATTGCCCCGGCCCCGGAAGCCAATGCGGCCCGGAAGACGGCCTGGGCCGTGTCGTAGGTGAGCGCGCGGACATTGATCGCCGGCACCGTAAAACCGGAGACCTCTTTGCGTCCCATCGCCTCGTAAAGCCCCTGGATCGAGGCGGAGTAAATGCCGGCCGCCGCTCCGGCCCGGCGGATCAGCCAGCGCGCGGCCGTCCGCGTCTCCTCGCCGGGGGCAAATACCGCCGTCCGGATCAGACCGTCAATCAGCTCTTCCCGGAGACGCCCCTCATCCAGAATCCGAACGTTGTCCCCCTCAAGGGCCAGCACCCCCTCCGCCGCTTTTTTCAGCAAATCCGTATTATCGCAGATCATAGACTCACCTCGCTTGTGCTTGGGAAAGAGACCGGCTTACGGGCCGTATTGGCTCCTCAGGCCGTCAGAAATTCCTTGGCCTTTTCCACCTCAAACCGGCTTCCGATGTAGATCGGGCAGCGCTGTTCCAGATCGCTCACCCGGATGGAGAGGATCGCCTCATGGCCGTCCGTGGCAACCCCTCCGGCCTGCTCGATGATGAAGGCCATCGGCTGAAGTTCGAACAGCAGCCGCAACTTCCCGCACGGGCTCTTCTTCAGGGCGGGATAGGTGAAGATCCCTCCCCGTTTGATCAGGATCTGGTTGATGTCCGGGACGAACCCGCCGCTGTAACGGAGCTTGTAACCCTCCGCTTCAAGGTATTCCAGAAATTTCAGATGGCTCTCCGTGCAATCCTTCCGAAGCCCGCCGGGGCTGTAGATGGAGCCGCGCTCCTTGATGGTGATATTCTCCTCGGAGAGGACGTATTCCCCCTCCCGGTTCAGGACGAACTCATGGGCTCCCTTGCCTGCCGAGTAGACCATCGTGATGAGCGGTCCATAGGTGATGTAGAGTGCCGCCACCATCGTATCTCTTCCCCGCGAAAAGACCGACTCCTTGTGAATGCCGATGATCGTCCCGATGGCGAGGTTGGTATCGACCAGGGAAGAGCCGTCCAGTGGATCCGCCGTGACGAAGTATTTCTCCCGCCCCTTGCCGAGCAGGATGACAGAGTCCTGCTCCTCCGAGACGTACTCACGGACGAAGCCCGAAAACTGCAGCTGGTTCTTCATGATCTCGTCGGAACTCCGGTCGAGCGAGAGCTGTTCCTCCCCATAGAGGTTTTTGAAACCCGCCAGTTTCCGGTTCGATTCATGAATCTTGGCGGAGATGTATTTCCCCGTGACCCCAATCTGCCAGATGAGCCGGCGAAGTTCTTCCTCCACGCCGTCCATCCACATCTGGCGACGCAGATCCACGACATACCTGGTGTAGTCCGATATCCCATCACCCATTGTTTGTTTCCTCCGTGAATTGAAGAGAACGGCCACCGGATCGAGACATGCTGCACGAATGGTTTTATCTGATACCGTGGGGAAGAACCTGCGCCGGAGCGCTTCCCTACCGGCATGTTTTCGCCGGAGTATAGATAAAAAAATATCGGTCAGAATGCAATCTCTTTTTACCGGCCAGGACGGAGATGAAAACCGGATACCGGCCCGGTGATTGACATCCTCCGGCATTCATTATAGACGACAGTGCCACTTCGGCCGTTCCAGAATTACAATTTTAGCACTCTTAATTTCGAAGGCGTCATGGTTTCATTTCTGAAGATCGCGCATCGGGGATACTCTTCAAAATACCCGGAAAATACAATTCTGGCGTTTGAGAAGGCCGCGGCCGCCGGTGCGGACATGATCGAGCTGGACGTGCGCCTCTCGCGTGACGGATGGCTGGTCGTCATCCATGATGAGAGGATCGATCGCACCGCGGACGGAACGGGCGCCGTGTCGGGCCTCTCCCTGGGGGAGCTGAAACGATACAGTTACAACAACCGGATGGCGGGATTCGGTTTTGTCGAAATCCCGACACTCGATGAGGCGATCGCATGGGCCGGTAACCGGGTGATGCTCAATATCGAGATCAAGAAAGGTCCGGTCCGAAACGATGGGATCGAGCGAAGACTGGCCGAGCTGCTTCAGGAGACGCACTTTACGGACCGCGTCATCGTCTCCTCCTTTGACCACGACGCCCTCGCCGGATTGAAGCGGATTGCCGGTTCCGTCCGAACGGGCATGCTGTACGATACGGTCCGGCCCCGCTTCGCGGATGAAGTTCAAGCGCTCGGCGTTTATTCCGTCCACCCCGGCGCGGATGCCGTCGAAGCCGGCCAGCTCCGGTGGGCAAAATCCCGAGGCATCCAGGTCTATCCGTGGGTCGTAAAGGACCGGGAAATCCTCAAAGCGTACCGCGCCTCGGGTTATGTGGACGGCGCGATGGTGAACGACCTCTCTCTGTTTTCAGAACAGTGAAACCGGGTTGTGAACCGTGTGGATAGGGTTCAGATCTCCCGGACGATATCGGGCATGTGTCTCGCCGAGGCCGGCGGAACGGCCTTGGGGTAGCCGAGAATGACCGGCGCAACGATCGCACAGCCCTTGGGAATACCTATTTCCCGCAGGATTTCCGGGTTGCGGATACGGGCGCCCAGCGCAACCCAGCAGGTTCCCAGCCCTCGGGAAGCGGCCGAAAACATGAGGTAGGCTGCCGTCAGAGCGCAGTCGATCTCCAGCGACAGAACCTCCTGAGAACCGATGATGAGAATAAGACAGGGGGCATTGTAGAAAACATTGAAAGCATCGTCCCGCAGTGCCGCCTCATAAATCTTTATCGGCGCATCGGGATTCCCGGCGATATCGGCAAGCAGATTGCCCTTGCTCTCATCGGAGATCCGTTTCATCACCTCCCGGTTGCGGATGATGATGAAACGGCAGGGCTGTCCGTTGCTGGCCGTCGGCGCCAGGCAGGTATCCTCAAGAATTTCCTGGATGACCGGTAAGGGAACGTCCCTGTCCTGAAAATCCCGGATGGAGCGCCGGTTCGACAAAAGGGTTTTGAAATCCATGGGCATCCTCCTTATTTGAATGGTTGAGTCGATCTATAGAGGCAAAGGGCCGTGCCTGTCAAGCCGGCGGATGGCTTTATTGCGGAACTCTCTCCGTTGCCTTTTATACGGGCATCTGTTATGTACACCCGTCACAGTGAATCATTGCGCCTTAAAGAGGCTGCCCGGGAGAAGGAGATGGCCCATCGCATCGAAATCGGTTTCAGGGAGGGTGTCAGAGATGCCCTCGGCGAAAAGATCAAAAAGAGAATCAACAACGACCTCCGCATCCCCGCGGATTCCGTAAAAACCATTGAGATATACACCATCGACAGCGACCTTGGGCCATCCGATCTCGATGCGGCAGCCTGCGGTCCCCTCTCGGACCCGGTGATCCAGGAAACCGCAATCGACTGCGGGATTGCGCGGGGGTTCGACTGGCTCATCGAGGTGGGGTTCCGCCCCGGCGTCACGGACAATGTTGGAAAAACCGCGTGTGAGGCCATCGCGCTTCTTACCGGGAAGCCGACCCGGGTTTACACCTCCCGACAGTACGTCATTTGCGGTTCCTTGACGCGGGCGGATGCGGAACGGATCGCCTCCGAGCTGCTCGCCAATGACCTGATCCAGCATTACGATATTTTCGACGGAAAGACATGGGACACGGCGGCGGGGATCAAACCCTACGTGCCGCGCGTGCTGGGAGAAAATTGTCCGAGGACGGAAGAGATCGACCTTAACGTTCCTGACGCGGAACTCATCCGAATCAGCCAGGAGCGGGTCCTTGCCCTGACCCTCGATGAGATGCGGATCCTCCGGGACTATTTGAAAAACGATGCCGTTCTTGCCCGGCGGAAAAAGGCCGGTCTGGGGGCCGCCATGACCGACGCGGAACTGGAATGCATTGCGCAGACCTGGTCCGAACACTGCAAGCACAAGATCTTCAACGCCCGGATCACTTATGAGGGCGAAGGAGACACCCGGGAGATCGACTCCCTTTTTAGCTCCTGTATCAAGAAAGCGACCAGGGAGATCCGGGAGCGGATGGGCGCGGGCGACTGGTGCCTCTCCGTTTTCGTCGATAACGCGGGGATCATCCGCTTCAACGACGGCTGGAACCTCGTCTTCAAGGTTGAGACCCATAACTCCCCCTCGGCGCTCGACCCCTACGGCGGGGCGCTCACCGGCATCGTCGGCGTGAATCGCGACCCCTTCGGCTGCGGAAAGGGGGCGAAGCTCATCTTCAACACGGACGTCTTCTGTTTTGCACCGCCCGACTACGACGCCCCCCTGCCGAAGCGGATCCTCCATCCGCGGCGAATCTTCGAGGGGGTGCGGGAAGGGGTGGAGCACGGCGGCAACAAAAGCGGCATTCCGACCGTCAACGGCTGCATCGTTTTTGATAAACGCTATCTCGGCAAACCGCTGGTCTATTGCGGGACGGGAGGGATCATGCCTTCGCGGATCGCAGGCGTTCCCACCCACACGAAGGAGATTCTGCCGGGCGACCTGATCGTCATGACCGGCGGGCGGATCGGGAAGGACGGGATCCACGGGGCCACCTTCTCCTCCGAGGAGCTCCACGAGGGATCCCCCGTCACGGCCGTCCAGATCGGCGACCCGATCACTCAGAAGAAGATGACCGACTTCCTTCTTATCGCCCGCGATCGCGGCCTCTACCGCGCCATCACCGACAACGGCGCCGGCGGCCTCTCCTCTTCCGTGGGCGAGACGGCTTGCCTCTCAGGAGGGTGCGAACTCGACCTGAAGAATGCGCCGCTCAAGTATCCGGGGCTGAACCCCTGGGAGATCCTTATCTCCGAGTCCCAGGAGCGGATGACCCTTGCCGTCGACCCGGCGAAGCGCGACGAATTCCTCGAACTTGCCCGGAAGATGGACGTGGAGGCGACGGTGGTCGGGCGCTATACGGATTCGGGCTTGTTCCACGTTCGCTATGGGGATCAGACCGTGGCCCTGATCGAGATGTGCTTCCTCCACGACGGCCTTCCGCAGATGAACCTCCGGGCGGTCTGGACGCTACCGTGCCATCCGGAACCGGACTTTTCCGAACCGTCCGATCTGGGAGCCGCCCTCAAGGCGATGCTCTCCCGCCTCAATATCTGCAGCAAGGAGTCGGTCGTCCGCCAGTACGACCATGAGGTCCAGGGGGGAAGCGTCGTCAAGCCTCTGACCGGCGCGGTGAACGACGGCCCGAGCGACGCCGCCGTCCTCCGGCCGCTTCTGGACTCCTTTGAAGGGATCGTCGTTGCCAACGGCCTCTGCCCGCGCTACAGCGACATCGACGCGTATCACATGGCCGCCTGTGCAATCGACGAGGCGGTTCGGAATGCCGTCGCCGTCGGCGCTCCCCTCGACCGCCTGGCCGGTCTCGACAACTTCTGCTGGTGCGACCCGGTCCAATCGGAGAAGACGCCTGACGGGGAGTACAAGCTTGCCCAGCTCGTCCGGGCGAACGAGGCCCTCTACGACCTGACGACGGCCTACGGCGTCCCCTGCATCTCGGGGAAGGACAGCATGAAGAACGACTACCAGATCGCGGGGGTCCGGATCTCGATCCCTCCCACGCTGCTCTTCTCCACGCTGGGGAAAATGGAGGACGTGCGGAAGGCCGTGACGATGGACGTGAAGCGGCCGGGAGATCTTGTTTACATCCTTGGGAAGACCTACCGGGAATTGGGGGGGTCCGAATGGTACGCCCTTAACGACGCGATCGGAAACGGCGTTCCGAAGGTGAACGCGGCCGCGGCGAAAACGCTCTATGAAAAGCTGCACCGGGCGATGATGGCGGGGCTTGTCGCCTCCTGCCACGACTGCTCGGACGGCGGTCTCGGCGTGGCGCTGGCGGAGACGGCCTTCGCCGGGGAATGGGGCCTTGCGGTCGATCTGAAGGCCGTCCCGGCCGAGGGGATCGAAAGAAACGACGAACTGCTCTTTTCGGAATCACAGAGCCGCTTCATCGCGACCATACGTCCGGAGGCCCAGCAGGCCTTCGAGGCCGCCCTTGCGGGCTGTACATTCGCCCGGATCGGCAAGGTCATTCCGGAGGGTGTTCTTCGGATTGAATGCCTCGGGGGGCAGAAGATCATTGAAGAGAGCCTCGCCTCGCTCAAGGCGGCCTGGCAGAAACCGCTGGCCTATTAATTTCTCTCCTGTCATTCCGTGCTTGACACGAGAGCCGAGTTTTTTGTCATTCCCGCGAAAGCGGGAATCCAGAACAGAATGAATAAAGGCGAAAGATAATGCCGCAGCAGATCAAAGCGATTGTCATCACGGGAAACGGAACCAACTGCGAGATGGAGATGGCGCACGCCTGCCGCCTCGCCGGTTTCGACGAGGTCGATATCGTCCACATCAGCGAACTTCTCTGCGGAACGAAGCGGCTGGACGATTACCACTTCCTGAACCTGCCCGGCGGATTCCTGGATGGCGACGATCTCGGCTCGGCCAAGGCCGGCGCGAACCGCATCCTCCATGCGGCCGTCGCCGGGAGTGAGGAGCTGCTCTTCGATCAGTTTGCGCGGTTCATCGCCGCGGGAAAGCTGATCCTCGGCGTCTGTAACGGTTTCCAGCTTCTCGTCAAGCTGGGGATGCTCCACGGCCTGGACGGCATTTATGACCGGCAGACCGCGACGCTCACCTTCAACGATTCCGGACGGTTCGAGGACCGCTGGGTCCATCTGCGCGCCAACGCCGCGTCCCCCTGCATCTTCACCCGTGGTCTTCAGGGGATCTATCTGCCCGTCCGCCACGGTGAGGGGAAGTTCATACCGCGGGACGCAGGGATCTTGCAGCGCCTGCACCGGCAGAACCTGATCGCACTCCAGTACAGCGACGGGGAATATCGGGAGGCGACGATGGACTATCCGGGCAATCCCAACGGCGCCGTGGACGCCGTCGCCGGCATCTGCAACGAAACGGGCCGGATCTTCGGCCTGATGCCTCACCCCGAGGCCTATCACCACCGGACGAACCACCCCCGCTGGACGCGCGAAGAGCTGCCCGAAGAGGGGATGGGGCTCGCCCTCTTCCGAAACGCCGCGGTCTTTCTCCGCAGCGAGTCCCTATAAAATTTCTGAACATACAAAAGCTCTTCCCTCTATCGGTTATAATACGTGGGGGCTTAAACCCGTTTTTTGCAAGAAAAGACGCATGACCGTATAGATCCTTTATCAAAGGGAGATTCTATGAAACGGTATTTTTCTTATCATCTGTTGGCCCTCATCCTTGTCATGTCCTTCCCGATCATTTTTCATAGCGAGTGCGCACGGGCAGAGCAATACCAGATTGTAAGAAGTTGGGGTTCTTCTATTCACGGTGATGGTCAGTTCTTCTAGCCCTCATGGCACGTTGCGGTTACCGGAACATGGGAAGACGCCCCTGGAAACCAGAGAGGCTGGCAAGGTTGTCAAAAAACAGGTGACTGAAAAACAGGCGGTTGAAACATTGCCACCGAAGAGGAACGGACTGTCCGGGAAGATCCTAACTCTTGTGCCTTATCAAATAATAATGTCTACCAATCTACTGCGACAATACTATTATTTATTTAAATTTTCTCCGCCGCTTATGTGCTATAATTACAAACATGATTGATCAAATGTATAATAACCCTTAAAGGAGGAAAAAAGATGAAACACAATATGGGATTTTGTTTCGCGATTCTGATAACCGGCCTTCTCTGTCTTACCCTCGCGGTGGGTACGCACGCATTTGCCTCAACCAAGAATGCCTGTTCCAAAGATATTGAGAAGTTCTGCAAAAACATCAAACCTGGCAGGATGGCCCTCCTTGCTTGTCTCGAGGCACATGAAAGTGAATTATCAAAGGAATGCAAAAATTTCGAAGCGAAAATGGAAGGAAAAAGAGCAGAGGCGATGGAACAAGCAACGATAATCAATAAGTTCAACGAGGACTGCAAGGCAGATATCTACCAATTCTGTAGGGGCGACTCCGCAAAAGGTGGAACTCTAAAATGCATTAGCGAACATGAAAGTGAAGTATCCTCTACGTGCAGCCAATGGCTAAAAGCGGTAAATCATAAATAGAGAAAAGCACATTTTGGGGGCTGTAGAGGCTGGGTCTTATTGACTCGATCTCAACTGTATTTGGCATGGCCTGACTGAAATTACTGCTAAACCGGACCGATCGAAAGTGTCGATTAATTTACAGCAGGGGTTGGGTATCGACCCTTGTTGCGGAGGGCTTTGCCTAAGGGAATAGTAAAAGTGAAACGCCCCGCGCGGCAGCCGCGGGGCGTTTTTAGCGCAGCTTGAGTCTAAGCTGCGCAGGCCTTTGCGTTATATTTTTATGATACTCGATCGATATATCCCTCAACAACTTCACGAGTCATACGGCTTCCAACCCCGTCCGCGACACTTTCAATAAAGATGCATTGACTTCAGCCCGGCAGGGAATTTTGCCGCCGAGCAATCCCTCCCCCTTTATCAATCCGGTTCAAACCTATTTATTTGCCTGAAAGCAAAATAATTAGCGCATGATTTTGCTTGCGGGGGAGATCGATTGACAAGAAATCATCTCTTCAGCTCCCCTGCAGGGCGGCCCGGATGAAGTGGCTGAAAAGTGGATGGGGGCTCGTCGGGCGCGATTTGAATTCCGGATGGAACTGGCAGCCCAGGAACCAGGGATGCCCCGGAATCTCGGTGATCTCGGCGAGGCGCCCGTCCGGTGAGGCGCCGGTGATCCGGAGCCCCTTTTCGACCAGAGCCTGTTTGTAATCGTTGTTGAATTCGTAGCGGTGGCGGTGGCGTTCGCTGATCTCAGTCTCCCCGTACGCCGAACAGGCAAAAGAATCTTTTTCGACGACGCAGGGGTAGGCCCCGAGTCGCATCGAGGCGCCCTTCTCGGTGATCTGCTTCTGTTCGGGAAGGAGGTCGATCACCGGGTGGGGGGTGGCCGCGTCGAACTCGGAGCTGTTCGCCCCGGCCAGGCCGCAGACGTTCCTTGCGTATTCCACGACGGCCATCTGCATCCCGAGGCAGATCCCGAAGTAGGGAACCTTCCGCGTCCGGGCCCACTCTACGGCGGTGATCATCCCCTCGATCCCGCGGTCGCCGAATCCGCCGGGAACCAGCACGCCGTCCGCGCCTTCCAGCAGGGTTCCGAGCCCCTCCTTCTCGATCTTTTCGGAATCGACGAAACGGAGGCTCACCCGGCAGTTGTTGGCAATCCCGCCGTGGCAGAGCGCCTCGTTGAGGCTCTTGTAGGAGTCGGTCAGGTTGACA
This sequence comes from Syntrophaceae bacterium, assembly GCA_023249795.1. GTDB lineage: Bacteria > Desulfobacterota > Syntrophia > Syntrophales > UBA5619 > UBA5619. The sequence goes on along the minus strand of JAHFBU010000014.1, from coordinate 4,012 downwards.
TATTTTCCGACGATGGCGATCGTCACCTCGTGGGCGGGGTGGAGGAACTTGGCCACCACGTCCTCCCACGCCCCAAAGTGGGGTCGGCCCGTCCAGATGTTCAGCAGATCGACGATCTTCTGATCCACCCCTTGCTTGTGGTAAATCAGGGGAACCTCATAGATGCAGGCCACGTCTTTTGCGGTGAAGACGGCCGCAACCTCGACATTGCAGAAAAGCGCGATCTTCGCTTTGATCGCGTCGGAGAGAAAGTCCTCCGTCCGGCAGAGCAGGATGTCCGGCTGGATGCCGATCTCGCGCAGTTCCTTGACGCTGTGCTGCGTCGGTTTCGTCTTGACCTCGCCCGCCGTCTTGATGAAGGGGACCCAGGTCAGGTGGATGAAGATGGCGTTCTCCCGCCCGGCCTCGTTGCGGAACTGGCGGATCGCCTCGAGAAAGGGAAGGCTTTCGATGTCGCCCACCGTTCCGCCGATTTCGACAATCGCCACATCGAACCCCTCGGCGCTCTTTCTGATGTAATTCTTGATCTCGTCGGTGATGTGGGGAATCACCTGGACGGTTTTTCCCAGGTAGTCGCCCCGCCTCTCCTTGGTAATCACCGAGAAGTAAACCTGCCCCGTCGTAAGGTTGTTTTTCTTCCCCATCCGGGTGCCGGTAAACCGTTCGTAATGGCCGAGGTCGAGGTCGGTCTCCGCCCCGTCGTCGGTCACGAAGACCTCGCCGTGCTGGAACGGGCTCATCGTCCCCGGATCGACGTTGATGTAGGGGTCGAGCTTCTGGTTGGTCACCCTGAGGCCGCGGCATTCGAGGGCGGCCGCGATGGACGCCGCCGCGAGCCCTTTGCCGAGAGAGGAGAGAACCCCGCCCGTAACAAATATGAATTTGGTCTTCATGATTGCTCCTTAATGATTCGGCTCAAGGGGACGGATTTGCAATCCGTCCCCATCCCCAGATTCCGCTTGATCTGCCCGGCGATGACCTCCACCGGCTCTCCCAGAAGGACGCCGAGAGGGATCTCCCCAAGGCAACGGTCGTCCCACGCCAGGTTGAACTCCTGTATGAGATTCCGGATATCGTTCGCCCTTTCGCCCAGCAGTTCCTTCCGTTCGCGGACCGACAGCGTCTCGTTGAAGGCCACATGGATCAGCAGGAGATGCCGGACCCGTTCCTCCTCTCCAAGAAGGGGAACGATCACGACGGGGGCGCCGTCGGACTTGCCTTGTCCCACGTAGATTCGCCCCGAGGCCACGATCCCCTTCTTGGTCCCGATCAGCAGCCCCGATTTCTCGACCCGGGAAGGCATTCCAATGGAAATGCCCCCCCGTTTCCGGATCTCGATTGTTGCGTCGTCTCCCGGTCTCCCCTCGGCATCGAGGTGATTCACCGCGTAGAGGGTGTAACCATTGACGGCGGTCACTACTTTCTGCATCCTGCGCAGAACAAGGAGGTTCGTGCTGAGCAGGGACTTCGGAGCGAAGGAAAGCTCCGCGAGGAGGTCGAAGAGAGCGCCGTGAGGTGGTGTTTCCTTCCGGCTGGTTCCCACCGTCACCGTCTTTGCCTGGTGGCGGATCGCGTCGATCGGCCGGGACAGCTCATCGACGACGCGGCCTAGCGTGATGTCCAGGAGGTCGATCGGCGAGACCTGCGCCTCGGCTGCGGGGAAATCATGTTTAAAGTCGTCTCTCGGCAGTTTTCCGGCCGCATATTTCAAGAGGAGGACCAGATCGGAGATCGTCCGCACGCCGCTTTGGGAAAAGGCGCCCAGGCTCTTCCGCTGCTGGAAGCGGTCCGCGAAATCGTTCACGATACGGCGCAGACGTCGGTCGGCGATGCACTCATCGACGGAAAGGTTCAGTTTTGCCTGCTCGACCATGATCAGATTAAGGCGGTTCTTGAATTCCCGGAGGAAGAGGGCGTCTAAGTCGATGCTGCACGCGGCGTAGTAGCCGAAAAGATGGCCGGCCACCGTATTGAGGATCACGGGAAGCGGCATCGGCGCCTGCGGGATGCGGATCACCGCGTCGGCGATCGCATTGAAGCGTTCCTCCCCCTCGTCGGCAAAAACGACCACACCGGATTTGTGGGCCTTGAAAATCGCCGTATCCTTGACGATATCCCCCATGACGGTTTCCGGACTCCCTGCGGCGCAAACGATGATCAGCGGTTCCGCGGAGAGATCGATGTGTTTCTTGTTCTCCACGACGTCGGAGGAGATCGTCTGGTAGCAGAGTTCGCTCAATTTGATCCGTATCTCATCGGCCGCCGCCTTGTTCGGACCACTGCCCACGACCGCCCAGTACCGCCTGCCTGCCACCAGCCGCTCAACGGCGTCGCGAATCTCATTCTGCCTCTCAAGAACCTTTCCCATCAGCTCCGGCGCCTGCTCGAGCAGACGGAGTTCCTCCGCAATCCGTTCATCGGAGAGGGTCGACAGGAGTTGGGCCAGATCAAGGGCGAGGATGTGGCCTGCCACGATCTGGGAGTAGAAGGCCTTGGTCGAGGCGACGGCCATCTCGATGTCCCGGCCGTCGGAGGTGTAAAAAACGCCGTCCGCTTTCGTCGTGATATCGGACTGGCGGCGGTTGACGACCGCGATTACCTTCGCACCCCGTTCCGCGACCATCGCCACGGCGCGGTTGGTGTCCGTCGTCGTTCCGGACTGGGTAATCGGAATGACCAGCGTATCGTGAAAATCGTTCTCCAGACAGAAGCCGCTCAGTTCGGAGGCGATCCGGGCCTCCACAAGAATTCCGCTTCCCTTCAGAGAGCATTCCATCACGTCGGCCACGGCGCTCCCGGCGACGGCCGCCGTCCCGTGACCGATCACAACGATCCGCCGGATCTTTTTACAGCGGAGGGCCTCCCGGATCTCCTCCGGGACGATGTCCGGGCCGAGATTGAAGATGACCCGTTCCGAGCTCACGCTCCGTTCGATCCGGTATTTTCCGCGGAGGGTCTTCCGGACGGAGAGGACCGATTCGGTGATCTCCTTGAGAAAGTAGTGGGGGTAGTCGCCGCGGTCGATGTCCCGCGTCGTGATCTCCGCCCGCTTTACCGCCTCTTCGCCGAACGAAAACGGCGTCCCGTCATAACAGAGCCCCCGGATCCCCGAGGCGCCGCCCCCGGCATCCCGGTCCAGGATGGCGATCTGTCCGATGCTCTCCGGCTCTTTCGGACAGGCCGACTTCTCGCCGTCCATCTTGACGAAAAAGGGGGTCTCCTCCACCAGGCCGTAGAGCTCCGAGGAGAAGAGATACCGGTCGGGGGTGATCCCGATGTAAATCGACTGGCCGCTCCCTTTGAGGGCCAGAAAAAACTTGCCCGGTTCGACATCGCTGGTCATGGCAATGGCATGAGACCCTTCGAAATCGTCCACGGCGAGCCGGAACGCCTCGATCAGATCATGGCCCGCCAGGAGGTATTTCTCGATTCGGAGCGGAATGATTTTCGTATCCGTTGTCACCTCCGGCGCGATCGACATTCCCTCCTCCTCGAGGTTCTCCCGCAGCGCCTGATAGTTGTCGATATCGCCGTTGAGAACCACATGGATATTCCAGGGCCCGCTCCCGTAGGCGGGATAAAGTTTCCCGGGCGCTTCAGCGGCGCCGTTTTCGGAGGATGGCGTAAAATTCCCGACGGGGTGACAGTTTTCCTCCGTGATCGATCCGACGGATGCCCAGCGGGTGTGGGTCAAGGCGGTCTCGAATGCCGCCGGGAGGCGGGCAAAGGCATGGAACAGGCGGTCTTCGGCGATTCTTTTTCTAAGTTCCCGGACGTTCCGGCCCAGCTTCCCGATGATCTCGGCGGTCTTGTACGTGAAGGAAAAGGTCCGGCTCAAGGAGACGGATTTGGAATCTGCCCCCGCAACCGGCTTGGGGGCCCGGGCGCCGGTGATCGAGCCATCCTTGAGATCCCCCGCCGCCATCCGCCGGTCCAGTTCATCCCCGAATCCGCTTTCACGAAGGCCGGCGACGATCCCGCCAAGGACGCCTTTATCCGCTGCAACGAAGGA
>JAHFBU010000189.1 GCA_023249795.1 Syntrophaceae bacterium | reverse complement strand
CGCCTCGATCTCCCTCTCCAACTCCCGTTCCCGCTTGAGGAGCTTTTCCGTCCGGTCCGATGTTTCCAGGGGGCCGATCTTCAGGAGCCCGGCCGTCTTATGGAGCTCGACCTCGATGAGTCGCGTATGGGCAACCGCCGCTTTCCCCGTCACCGCCTCGATCCGGCGCACCCCGGCCGCCACGGATGATTCATGGACGATCTTCAGGAAACCGATATCGCCCGTTCTTTGCACATGGGTTCCCCCGCAGAGTTCCCGGCTGAACGCACCCATCCCGACCACGCGGACCGTTTCGCCGTACCGCTCGTCGAAAACCGCCGTTGCCCCCGTTTTCACCGCCTCCGCGAGAGGCAGGACAACGGTCTCCACGGGGCTGTTCGCGCGGATCATACGGTTGGTCTCATCCTCGATCCCCGCCAGTTCCTTCTCCCCGATTCTTGAAAAATGGGTGAAGTCAAAGCGGAGATGGTCGGCATTCACGAACGAGCCGGACTGCTTGACATGCTCCCCGAGGATTTTCTTCAGCGCGGCCTGGAGGAGGTGGGTGCCGGAATGGTTGGCCTCGGTCGCCCGACGTGTCTCGTCGGTGACCCGAAGATCGACCTTATCCCCCTTCCGGAGTTTCCCACCGGTGAGTGTTCCAACATGGGCGATCAGATGGTCGAGGGGACGCTTCGTATCCGTTACATTGAAGCAAAAGTTCTTCCCGGTGATTTCCCCGGTATCGCCCACCTGCCCGCCGGTCTCGCCATAGAAGGGGGTCTTCTCGACAATAATTTCCGCCTCGTCCCCTTCGCCGATCTCCTCGACGGACTGCCCGTTTTTCAGGATGGCCAGGACCTCGGAACTTCCCGCCATGACCCCCTTGTATCCGATGAATTCCGTTGCGATCCCTTCCACGGAGAGGCGGTGATAGACCTCGGAGATCGCCTCCTGGCCGCTCCCCTTCCAGGATTCGCGCGCCTTTTCCCGCTGGGCCTCCATCGCCTTCTCGAACCCCTCCATGTCCAGCGAGATGCCGTCATTCTTAATAATGTCGGCCGTGAGGTCCGTGGGAAATCCGAAGGTATCGTAAAGCTTGAAGACGACCCCGCCGGGGATTACGCTTCCGCTCGCTGCCTTCAGGGCGGCCACCTCTTCCCTCAGGATCCTGAGGCCCGCGTCGAGGGTCTCGATGAAACGCTCCTCCTCGCTCTCCACAACCTTTCGGATAAAGGCGGCCTTGTCGACCAGGTCGGGGTAGGCCTCTTTCATCTCATCAATCACGACCCCGCACACCTCGTTGAGGAAGGGGCGGTTCATGCCGAGGAGTTTCCCGTGGCGCGCCGCCCTCCGAAGAATCCGCCTCAGCACGTAGCCGCGCCCCTCGTTGGAGGGCAGGACGCCGTCGCCGACGAGGAAGGCCACGGAGCGGCTGTGGTCGGCAATCACACGAATCGAAATGTCGTCATCGTTATTTTGTCTGTAGGTGCGGCCGCTGATCTTCTCGATGAAGCGGATGATTCCCGTGAAGAGATCGGAATCGTAGTTGCTGGTCATCCCCTGGGCGACGGCAGCCAGACGCTCCAGCCCCATCCCCGTGTCGATGTTCGGCTTCGGCAGAGGGGTGAGCTTCCCTGTGGCGTCGCGGTCAAACTGGGTGAAGACGAGGTTCCAGATTTCGAGATGCCGGTCGCATTCGCAATGGACGTCGCAGGTCGGCTTCCCGCAGCCCGTCCCCTCCCCCTGGTCGTAGAGGATTTCGGAGCAGGGGCCGCAGGGGCCGGTCTCCCCCATCATCCAGAAGTTGCTCTTCTCTCCCATCCGGACGATCCTCTCCGCCGGAACCCCCATCTCGTCATGCCATATCTTGAACGCCTCGTCGTCGTCCCGGAAGATCGTGATCCATAGTTTTTCCTTGGGCAGCCCCATGACGCCGGTCAAGTATTCCCACGCCCAGCCGATGGCCTCCTTCTTGAAATAATCCCCGAAGGAGAAGTTTCCCAGCATCTCGAAAAAGGTGTGGTGGCGTGCCGTGACGCCGACGTTTTCCAGGTCGTTGTGCTTCCCCCCGGCGCGGACGCACTTCTGGGAGGTTGCCACCCTGTAATAGCCCCGGTCCTCCAGACCGAGAAAACAGTTCTTGAACTGCACCATCCCGGCATTGGTGAAAAGGAGTGTCGGGTCGTCCTTGGGAACCAGGGAGGAACTGGCGACCAGCGTATGCCCCTTCCCCTCAAAGAATGTCAGAAAACGCTTCCGGATCTCACTCCCCGTCATCGTCATGGAACCCTTCCTCCCCCGTTTTTTTCAATGTCTTAAAAATGAGACTCGTGGGAAATCCCTTTCCCATCAGACTTCTGGCCAATGCGGCCCTTTCGTGTTCCGTCAGCGATGCAACCGGCCGCTCACGGATCTTCTTCCGGAGCAGCCGCCCGGCCGCCTCCTCCTCGCTGAACTCCCCGCGGATCTGCTCGATCGCCTGCGCAATGAGTTCCGCCTCGATCCCCTTTTCCTTAAGGTCGAAGGCGATTCGTCTGTTTCCTGCGAGGCGGTTGACCGCAAGCGCCCTCGCCCTCTGCCGCGCAAAGGTCTCGTCGTCCAGGTAGCCCAATTCCAGGCACCGCCGGACGACCTCCTCAATCACCTTCGCCGTATAGCCGCCCGCCCGCAGTTTTGCACGCAATTCTTTTTCGCTGTGCGCCCGGAGGGTCAGGAGGCGGAAGGCCTTTGCTTCGGCCCGGCCGATCTCACGGTCTTCATCCATACTTTATTTCGAGTCGTCCTTGACGACGGCCGTCTTCGGCTTGATCCCCAGCTTCTCGCGGACCTCAATCTCGATCTGCGCGAGGATCTCCGGATTCTCCTTCAGGAAGGTACGGGTGTTGTCCCGTCCCTGGCCGATGCGGTCTCCCTTGTAGGAGTACCAGGAACCGCTCTTCTCAATGATCCCTTTGTCCGAGGCCAGGTCGATCAAGTCACCCTCCTTCGAGATCCCCTCGCCGAAGATGATGTCGAATTCCGTCTCGCGGAACGGGGGGGCGACCTTGTTCTTGACGACCTTCACGCGGGTCCGGAAACCGACCACGTCCTGGCCGACCTTGAGCGCGGTCACTTTGCGGATGTCGAGGCGCATCGTCGCATAGAACTTGAGTGCGTTGCCGCCGGTGGTCGTTTCGGGATTGCCGAACATGACCCCGATCTTCATCCGGATCTGGTTGATGAAGATCACCGTGGTCTTCGACCGGCTGATGCTCCCCGTCAGTTTCCGGAGGGCCTGCGACATCAGGCGCGCCTGGAGCCCCATCTGGGCGTCCCCCATCTCCCCCTCGATCTCCGCCTTGGGAACGAGCGCGGCCACGGAATCGACGACGAGGACGTCCAGCGCCCCGCTCCGGACCAGGGTCTCGGCGATTTCGAGCGCCTGCTCCCCCGTGTCGGGCTGGGAGATCAGGAGGTCATCAGTGTTGACGCCGATCTTCCGCGCATAGGTGACGTCGAGGGCGTGCTCGGCGTCGATAAACGCGGCGAGGCCTCCGAGCTTCTGCGCCTCAGCGACAATATGGAGGGCCAGTGTCGTCTTCCCGCCCGATTCAGGGCCGAAGATTTCGATGATTCTCCCACGCGGAACCCCGCCGGTGCCGAGCGCGATGTCGAGGCTGATTGACCCCGTGGAGATCGCGGGGATGTCCGAGATCACCTCTGCGCCGCCCAGCCTCATGATCGCGCCCTTTCCGAACTGCTTCTCGATCTGCATGATCGCCAGATCAACCGCCCTTGTCCTTTCCGTATCCGATCCCATAGGCACCTCCTTTTTCCCTTTTGCCGTTTCATTCCGTGGCTTGGATTCTGCCATAACCTTCCTTCACTCCCCATCCCGCCCCGCAAATAGATACTCCGCGAGCCGCGTATAGATCGCCCCCCGGGGGGTCAGATCGCTTTTGAACAAATTGAGACCGGCGGCCGTAAACCATCCCGCCGTATCCGTTTCCACTTTTTTGAACGCCTC
>JAHFBU010000013.1 GCA_023249795.1 Syntrophaceae bacterium | reverse complement strand
CGGACCTCCTCGGGTATGATGTGGCAGCTCCAGCAGTTGGGCTTGGCCCCGGCGTAATCATGGCACCGGTCGCAGAACTGCGCCTTGTTGTTGTGACATTCCAGACAGGTTCCGGTCAGACTCATTTTATAAGTCTTTCCGTCCGTGGCCGTGTAGAAACGGTTTCCGTCCCTGACGACACTTTCCCGCCAAGTATGCAGAAGTCTCATGTGGTTCGCCCGCATGTACGGGGTCGACTCCACGCATAGCTTCTCCTTGAGCTGCTGAATCTTGGGCGTATCCAACTTAAGATCCGGCGGAGAGACCGCCTTTCCCCCGCCATACCAGAACGGAACACTGGCCACGATCAAAAAGACCACAATCCCGGCGATGATTTTTCCCCCGTCATAGAGCTTCATTTACTCTCTTCCCTTTTCAAAGGTTCCCCACGAAGATCGGTCGTTCTTTCGTTTTCACCCTTCATGATGAGGGCGTTGGCCACCAGTTCATGAACCCCCATGACCTCGACCCCCGGCACCCAGTATTCCATCAGCGAGGTTAGTGTCGCCCGGTCAATGGCGCACATGCAGGCCAGACGGTTCACATCGTATTTTTCCTTGACCGCCTTGACGGCCATGGCTCGAGGCATCCCACCGCGCATCCGCATCTCCATGTTCTCGTCGTTGCCGAGTCCCGCACCGCCGCCGCAGCAGAACGTATTTTCCCGAATCGTATCCTCGGCCATTTCATGAAAATTGTTGCAGACGTTGTTGATGATGTACCGAGGTTCTTCAAAAAGTCCCATCGCACGGGCCGGATTGCAGGAATCATGGAACGTCACCCGGAGGTGGTCGTTCCGTGACGGATCGAGCTTCAGCTTCCCGTTCCGGATCAAATCAGCGGTGAACTCGCTGATATGAACCATCTTTGTGGACTTGGCATTCTCAAACCTCGTTCCGGTGATCGGAGAAACCGGCTCTTCAAGAAAATCGGTCGGACCGTTCATCGTTTCCATGTACTGTTGGACGACGCGCCACATGTGGCCGCACTCCCCGCCGAGGATCCATTTGACGCCGAGACGCTTCGCCTCCGCGTATATCTTGGCGTTGAGGCGCTTGATCATCTCGTGCGATGTGAAGAGGCCGAAGTTGCCGCCTTCGGAAGCGTAGGTGCTGAAGGTGTAGTCCAGACCGATCTCATGGAAGAGCGCCAAATACCCCGCGCAGGTATAGGTTCCCGGATCGGCAAAGTAGTCGCCGGAGGGTGTGACGAAGAGGATCTCCGCCCCTTTTTTGTTGAGGGGCACCGCCACGCGCACACCGGTGCGGTCTTCGACATCGTCCGCCAGGAACTCGAGCATGTCCTTGACGCCGCCGGGCTGGATGCCGAGATGATTGCCCGTCCGGAAGCAGTTCGCCGCCGGCTCGGTAACCCAGTTAATGTTCAAGCCGACGAGGTTCAGAAGCTCCCGGCCCAGCATCGTGATCTCGGCCTGATCGATTCCGTAGGGGCAGAAGACCGAACAACGGCGGCACTCCGTGCACTGGAAGAAGTAGTAGAACCACTCCTTGAGAACGTCGACCGTCAGATCCCGCGCGCCGGCCAGACTGCCGAACATCCTGCCCGACTGGGTGAAATAGCGGCGATAAACCGAACGGAGCAGCTCCGCCCGCACAACCGGCATGTTCTTCGGATCGCCGGAGCCGATATAGAAGTGGCATTTGTCTGCACAGGCGCCGCAACGGACACAGAGGTCCATGAAGAGCTTGAAGGAACGGTGTTTCCCGATCCGCTCTTTCATCCCGTCGAGGATGATTTCTTTCCAGTTCTCCGGAAGTTTCCAATCTTCGTCCGTCGGCTGCCACTGCCTGGGGTTCGCAAGACCAAGAGCGGTCAAACTCTTCGGGGTGCCGGGGTAACTCCACGTCCCCGGCCGAAAATCCACCGGGGTCTTCGTCCAGGGCGTCTTCGGGGGATCGTAACAAACATCGATCAGTTCATCAGGTTTTGGGGTATGGTCAAAGGACATCGTTACTCCTTATCCACGGGCAATCCCGCCAGCTTCATCTTGTCGCGGAAATCGTCTTCATATTCCTCGTAGGTGTGAACCTTGACCGGGGCGTTCCAGGGGTTGATATGCCGTTTCATGCGGTTGTTGTTGGCCAGGTTCCGCGTCGGGCTCAGGAAGACCCCTCCCATGTGCATCAATTTGCTCATGGGGAACCAGATCATCAGGGTAAACACAAAACAGAGATGGATGTAAAACAATGTGCCGACTCCCTCGGCTCTTACGGGAGAAAAGGTCACCCACCCCATGGCCAGATTCTTCACCTGGAGCAGGTCGACGGGGAAGAAGTGCCTCATGAGGAGGCCCGTGGTAACCGCACCCAGAATCAGCAACAGCGAAAAATAATCGGTAAAGATCGAAATGTATCGCAACCTCGGGCTGACCACCCTGCGGAGGAAGAGAAAAGTCAACCCCGCGAGAACGGCCGCGTCGCTCAGGTAGAGGGTCGGGATGCCGGACTGGAAGAATCCGTCCACTGAAGAAAGTCCGTTAATCCAAGGGGCAATCGGCTCAATAAAGAAACGCAGATGCCGTATCACGATAATCAGAAGAGACCAATGGAAGAGCAGCCCGAAGAACCAGAGCCATTTGGCGCTGTCATAAATGGGTCTTTTCTGCTGCATGGACACTGTGGTATTCCGGAACAGCGACCGGAACAGCAATACCTCCAGGGCCATCCTCCCGATCACGCCGCAGAGGCAGGACGGATTGTCCAAAGCCTCTCTTTTGATCCAGGGAAGCGACTTCTCCTGGCCGCAGGTCGTTGGAATGCGGAAGGGAACGGGGGCCTTGGCCCACTGGACGATTCGATAAACGAACCCGACAATGAAAACCGCAAAGGCCGCATAGGGGATGACGACGGTCAGCAGATAAGTCAACCCGGCGCTTGACGAGACCCCCAATGCCAGCAGCGTCAGAATCAGGACCGCAATAAGTGATGTCAGTAAGTTCATGATACCTGTTCCGTGTTGTCGATTGTATCCACCCCTGAATGGGCGGAAGGGTTCATACCTGATTGTCGAATCGTTGTCAATTATGGATTCATGTGGGGTCAGATTTAAATCTGTCCCCACATGTGCGTCCTCATTTCCATGACGGTTCGTCGCCGAAATTGATTATCGGTTTTTTCATGCCGACCATCGCATTGACGATCAGCTCGACCAGGCCGCCGTAATGAAGATTGCTGCGCTCCTCCGCCTGGTAGTGGTTAATGATATCCCGGATGGCGCCTTTGCAGTTGGAGCAGGGGGCGCAGACATACTTCGGAACATCGAGCGGTTCGTCCTTGAAGGCATTCAGAATCTGCAGGAATTTTTTGCGGCTGCTGACCAATGTCCGCCACTCCGCAAAATTGTATCCCGACATGATCGCAAAACCCGACCCGCCGCCGCAACAATAGTTATCCACCCCGTGAGGCGTCATTTCGCGAAAGCCCGGCGCAATCTTGCGCAAGATGCGCCGTTGAGGCTCGACGATCCCCATGAGCCGAACATAATTGCAGGGATCATGCAGGGTAACGGGGAAATTGTTCTTCTGGGGCTCGAACTTCAATTTCCCGCTCATGACAATGTCCTCCAGCGTCACCATGGCCGATTCCCGCGGGATGTTGATCCCTCCCGTCAACAACCGGTCGGCAATGACGGTCAGCGCCTTGTGGGCATGGCCGCACTCACCCATAACGATCTTTTTGACCTTCAGTCTGCGGGCAATGTCCGCGTGTTTAACGGCGACACGCGAGAACTGAACGTCGTCGTACCACAAGCCGTAGTTGACCGCATCGTAGCCCACCGCCTCCGAAGACATGGTCCACGAAAGGCCAGCCGCCTGAAAGATGATGGCGAATGCCCCGACATTCTCCGGCCAGGCGATGATCTCGCCCGCATTGTGCAGCAGCAGGATATCCGCCCCTTCGACATCCCAGGGAATCGAGACCTTATAGCCGGTGATCTCCTCCATTTCCTCTTCGATGAAATCAACGCTGTCCTTCGCCGCCAGCGAGTTCATCCCGGTGGTGGAACCGACCTTCAGATGCTGGACGGTTCCCTTTTCGTGTATCTCCTTCGGGGCTATCCCCATCTCCTGCGAGAAGAGCTTGCGGATCTCGTGAGTGATCAGCCCATTGTCCACACCGATCGGGCAGACCGTGGCGCAGCGGCGGCAGAGGGTGCAGCGATAGGCCAATTCGGCCAGACGCGCAATCGTCGTCCAGTTCAAATCGATGTCGCCGGTCAGTTTGGCGGTGATCTTTCCGCCCGGTTTTAGGTATTTGTTGTTAATCCAGCGCAGCACCTCGGCGCGGAACATGGGGCGGTAGATGTCCTTCCTGCCGCTCATCTCATAGACGGGGCAGGCGTCGGAACAGGTCTGGCATTTGGCGCAGTGCTCCATGGAGAGCATCAGCGGCTGCAGAAACGTCCAGTTGTTCTCCTTTTCGAAAAGCTTTTTCAAGCCCGAGAGAAACTGGCGGACCAATTCCTCCTCTGCCTCCTTGGTGGCCGGTTTGGGAATGCCGATGGCCACCGTGTCGTCCAGGGAGGTCTCGATGTTTTTGACCCTGTCCGGTTTCAGCGGGGGGATCGTCGTCTGATTGAAATCCTCATAGGGAGGGGGCAACGGCGAAAGATCGCCGGGCTCAATGTGGCACAGGCAGTCGGATGGCTTGGCCATATCCGAAGGTTTTAGGATTTTTTTCATTTTATCTCCTTGGGCGCCGAAGACGCAATGTCGAGCCAGGACTTGCGTCCATCCGCTTCAACATGTTTTGCCTTCCAAGTTGGCTTGAGTGCAAGATTCTTCAGGATGATGGCTTCAGTGGGTCCGCCCGGCAGATTCGGGGCATCGTCCCATTTGACATCGTGATAGAGGAAATACTTCATGAACATATGGGACATATGGGTCAGGGGAATGTAGGCCGCAAGAAGCGAGGCCAGCACTATGGTCACCCCGCTGGTGAAGCTCTGACCGGGCGCATAGCCATTGAGCGAAGATCCTCCCGTCAGCAAGCCGAAGACGTATTCCTTCCCCCCTTCGAGCGACGGATCACCGGAGAGACAGGTCAGGAAGCCGAAGAGGAAAAAGAGCAGGATGAACGCAATATTGAAATAGTCGGCAAAAGAGGAAAATTCTCTGAGTTCGGGATCGGCCAGTCTCCTGCAAAGCATCCCCACGCTTCCCATGGTCCCGAGGATCAATCCGGTCCAGCCCGTCAAAACGATCAGGCTGTTCAGGAGACCTCTTGCGGCGCCGCCGGGAGGAAGACAGCTCCCTCCCCAAAGAATAACAAGGCCATTCAGGACGAGTAGGAAGAAGGCGGCGATCATCAGGTACAGCCCGAAATGAAATGGGAAGGAGACACGCCACAGACTCTTGTTCTCCTTCCAGAGCCCCCGGATCAGCAAAATCTCCGGTATCATGTATTTCGCTTCATTCAGCAGGGAGCTTTTATGCTTCTTTTCCCACCAGTTCAAATCCTCCATGTATGATCCGCCATGGCTTAGCTTGTCGGTCGTCTCATGCTGGACGGGATAGATCTCCCAGCGGACATGGACCGGAAGGGTCAATTGCCGGTAAACGAGATGGGCGGCAGCAACAATGAACACAACAATGCACAGGTAAGACAGAACATAAAATCCCATAATCCAATTCCTCTACTTATGTAAGCTTGCGCGCAAGATCCAGTATCTCTTCAGCGGATATGGGTTTTGCAACAAACCCCTCCGGCGGCGGCATCTGATGGCGGGAAGAGATGAAGCCCTTGAAATCCTCGGAGACGCCGGTGACAATGATGATGGGGATCTTCTTCAATTGCTCGTTCGTTTTTATCTCGCGAAAAAACTTCACCCCTGATTTCTCGGGCATGGAGACATCCAGCGTTATCAGATCCGGAGGTTCCGCCTGAATGATTTTCATCGCCTCGTCTCCATCTCTTGCCTGAACGGTTTTGAACCCCTGGTCCTCAAACAGTGTGGAAAGGTAGGTGCGAATATCCTGCTCATCATCCACAATTAATATCTTCTTCGGGCTTGCCATATCTCCTCCTTCATCAATCTTGCGGCGCTTAGGTCCCTGAAGTGGGAGGTTTCCGCGGAAGTTTCACGATCATGCGGGTTCCCTTGTTCAACTCCGACTCTATTTTGATCTCTCCGCCATGGGCCTGCGCTATTTTATTGGAGATAAAAAGCCCCAGTCCCGTTCCGTTTCCTTTCTTCGAAGAAAAGAAAAGGCTGAAGGCCCTCTCCCGGGTTTCCTGCTCCATGCCCATGCCGTTGTCTTCCACCTCATATTCTATGTAATCTGCGTAGCCCCGCATTTTGATGCGCACTGCATGATCCTTCTTTTTCGTATCAACACGACAGGCATCCATGGCATTTTCAACGAGGTTGATCAACAGGGATCGGACCGCCTTGAGATCGGCGTCAATGTCTCCGATATTGCGTTCCACGTCGCAGCCGAAACTGATCCCCAATTCCGCCGCCTTTACCCGTACCACTTCACATACTTCGTCGGCCACCACCCGTGCGGGAATGGTTTCCAATTCCGGCTTCCGGTCCTTGGAATAATAAAGCAGGTCCAATACCATCCTCCGGATACGGGTGATGTTCCGCTCGACCATCTTCCATCCCTGCTCAAAACGCGTCCGATCGTTTTTCGCAAGCCCCGTGTTGACCAGGTACATCCCGCCGTCAAGACTGGTCAGCAAACCCTTGATCCCATGGGAGATCGACCCGATGACGAGGCCAAGAGACGTGAGCTGGGACTGGAGCTGGCGGATCTGGGTGATGTCGGTGCTCATCTCGACAACATTCTTGATCTGCCCTGCGGCATTGCGAATGGGAGCGGTATAGACCAGAACATTGATCTGATCCCCTTTTTGAGAGGTCATCACCTCCTCCGTCTGGTGGATCTGACCGTCTTCAAACGTCTGCTTGACGACACAGGGAACACAAGGTTCCGCACGATGCATATAAACCTGGTGGCATTTGTCTCCTGGAGACACCCCGAAATCCTCCCGAAGCCGCCGATTTGCATCGACGACCCCCAGGTCGGAATCCTGGATCGAAATGTAGCAGGGCACCTCTTCAAACAGTTTGAGATATCTCTCCCGGCTGTCCCGCAATTGATTCTGCAGCACCTTGATCTCGGTTATGTCCGTTGCCATTTTCATGACATGGGTGATCTGTCCGGAGTCGTTGGTGATAGGCGTGGTGCAAACAAGCAGAGAGACCTCGCTCCCCAGGGCATTGATGAACTTCTCTTCGTTCCCGTGGGGCTTCCCATCCCGGAACGTAAGCTCGACCGGACAATTCTCGCAGCGCTCCGGCTGGTGCTGATTGATCTGATAGCAACGTCGCCCCTCGACCTCGCCAAAATCCCGGCGAAAGAGCCGGTTGGCCTCGACGATCCGAAGATCCCGATCCAGAATCGTCAAATAGGCCGGCATCCATTCGAAGTAGTACTTGTAAGGGTTATCTTTCATAATACACCATTGTCCGACGCCTTTACGACGAAAGCTTATGAGCGTGTTTCAGCTCCAGAACCATCCGGATGTTGTTCAACAAGGCATCCTGGTCGATCGGTTTATCCAGATATCCGTCGGGCGGAATGGGACGTTCGTAAATGAGCCGCCGCAACTCGGGTTTGCCGGTAATGATAAAGACCTTCGTGGTGGCAATCTCCGGATTGTTCCGAATTTCTTCGAAGACGTATCCGCCGTTCTTCCCCGGCATGGAGAGGTCCAGCGTGACCAGATCGGGTTTCTCCCGGAGAGTCAATTCCAATGCCTGTTCGCCGTCGGCCGCCTGAATCACCGTCGCCCCCTGATCCTCCAGGACCGTGGAGAGGAAGAGCAGGATATCCGGCTCGTCGTCCACGACCAGGATCTTGTATCCCTGAAGCGGGAGGGCAACCGCGACCGGCACCGCTACGGCGGCTCTCTCCGGAACGACCATGGCGTTGGCCGTGAGGCTCACCAGTTGTTCCACCTTCATGCCCAGTTTGTAATGCTTGATCACGTCGGATAAGCCGTCGACGCAGTTATGACAGGATGTCACAACAACCTTCGTGCCCGTGGCTTTAAGCTGGTCCGCCTTGATCTTGGCCGATTTGAGGCGTTCTGGGGTGTATTCCGACATCGACATCGCACCGCCCCCACCCGTACAGCAGTAATTCTCGGTGCGGTTCGGATACATCTCCCGAAAGTCGGACACCACAAGGTTCAGCAGTTCCCGGGGCTCCTCGAAAAAGCCGCAGCTTCGGGCATTGTTGCAGGAGTCGTGAAAGGTATAGGATTCCTTGTTCCTGCTCTTATCGAGCCGGATACGGCCTTCCTTGATGTAGCGGAGCATGGTCAGGACCGAGCTTTCCATGACAACGGGCGTCTCTTTTCCCGCCCAGTTCGGTCCCTCGCACCGGGTCGAGCGGTATCCATGCCCGCATTCGGAAATCACGAGCTTCTTCCCCCTCAGTTCGATGACCTTGTCGTAAACCCTCTGAGCCGCCGCACCGCCGAGGTCGTCGTCCCCGGAGAAAAGACCGAAATTGGTCATGTCCCATCCCTCGCTGGGCATGGTCCAGTTCGCCCCCGCAACATAAAAAATGCGCGCCGCATCGGTGATGGTCCGGGGATCGTACTTTACCTCACGGGGGTTGATCGTATAGACAATATCCGCATCCATCTTGTCGATTGGAATGCGTGCCGCGGGATCGCCGAACTCGCTTTCCAATTCGTCCGACAGCCATTCGAGAGTTTCCAGATACTCCTGCGGAAGAACCCCCATCTGGTTTCCTACTTCCCACTGGTCTTTACTGACGACGGCGACACCTTCAGGCATGATCCCTACGGAAACCAAGAGGCCGCGTGCCATCCGGTTGAGCGTCGCAAAATCGACCCCCATGGGGCAATTGATCGAACATCTTCGGCAGTTCGTGCATTTTCCGAAGACGATGTCCTTGAGCTTGTGCAAATCCTCATCGGTGCGGATATCCTCGGCATGAACCCACCAGGGGAAGACCCGTCCGGTCCAGTCATAGTTTCGCTTAAAGATCTTGCGAATCTGATCCGCCTTGTAAGCCGGTGCATAGGTAGGGTCGTCCGGATTCGCGAGGACGTAGTGGCAGGACTCCGTACACATGCCGCAGTGGACACAGGCAGTCAGGGAACCGACGATCTGCCGGTTCAGTTTTTTCCCCATTCTTTCGACAACTTTGTTGGCTTTGTATGTTCTCGCGCTCTCAATCATTCGTCGCTCCTGAATCGATTATATTTACACACTCGTCGGTTTCGGCACTGCAGACCGCTTCATCGGATAAACGCCGCGATGGCCCATGGTTCTCCCAAAGTAGAAGCGAGTAAACGGGTAATAGAGATAGTGCGAGATCTTGCTGAAGGGAACGTAAGCCAAGAAAAAAGCAGTCATGATGAAATAGGTCGTGAGCGCCCCTTCTCCCTGTTCGTAGTTATTCGGCGCCGCAAAGATGGAAGCAAACGACCAGACCGTGAGCAACGCCAGCGAAAAGATATCGTCGGGCGTGCTGATCAGGCGAATCGCGGGATTGGTAAGACGGCGATACATCCGCAGGCAACCGATGACGCAGGCAGCGGCAAACAGGAGTTGAAGAAGACGGTAAACAGCGGTTGGCCTCATCAGGTCGGGCGCGTAGGGGATGACAAAAGACATCGTAATATTAGCGGCCACCGCCAGATGGAAGACGACAAATTGAAGGTAAAAGAAAAACATGCGTCGGGTGCTTTCCATGGACCATGGCATGGCGATATTGGCCCACGAGTAAACAATGCCCTTGAACGAAGAAGTGCCCACCGTGCCGGCCGGCGCCTGCCGATCTTTGGATGCCTTATATTTCAGCAGCCAGCGAATGCGCAGAATGTAAACAAGGGCCATAAAGCCCAAAGCCATCAGCTGCAAATCGTTTTCAACGAAATTAAGGGTTTCACTCATATCATCCTCACATTTTCTGAAGCTGTTCCTGAAAGACCTTTAACTCCCGGTTGTCACGAAGACAGAAGACGACCTCCTTGGGATCGGCGGCCTTTTCCAAGAACTCCCGAGCCACCCCCAGGGTCAAGCGGGCCGAAACGTCCAACGGAATGCCATAAAACCCCGCGCCCATGGCCGGGAAGATGACCTTCTGAAGCTGAAGCTCCTGCGCCTTGTTGAGCGTATTGAGCATGGTTGTCTTCAGTTTGCCCTCGATGTCCTCTTCCTGGAATCGCGGTCCGACGGCGTGAAGGATATATTTGAAATGAAGGTTACCAGCGCCCGTGACGACGACATCGGTCACAGCGGCGCTCCCGGCCTTCTTCAACTCCTCCTGCACACTGGGCCCACACTGAATGGAAATCGCCGTGCCGAATCCCGAGCCCAAAGTCAAGTCCGGCCGGGCGTAATAGACGATCCCATCCATACCGGGAATGTCTGTGATGAATCCAACCATCAAGCGGATAGTTTTCGTTTTCACCTTTAACTCATTCACCATAACCAGACTCCCTCATCGCATCTAAAGATTGAATTGCCCCCATGAACAAATGCTGGGGGAATTCGAAGGCGCACGCCATGCAATGGAGACCATTCCGACGAGGCGGCATTATCCTTACCTTCGGCGGAAAACCTCCATATCACACAGCTTGCGCAAATATGGGTAACGTCTCGCAGCGCTGAATCGGCGATCCAATACGCGCTCCGGCTTATTAGGTCCTGTAATTGATGATACAGGCCTCATCTCGCTGGATCGGCCCTTCATCCTTAGGCCTAACCGCTGTTACAAAATCACGATTAGACGCATCCCGTCGGTTTGGAAAGGCCGGCCAGCTTGCAGGCCCCCTTTGCGGGTCCCGAAGGGAAGAGAACGTATATCTTCTTCAGGTCAAGTCCCGTATCCTTGCACATCTTTCTGATCATCGGGGCAATGCCGAACTGGGCATAGTAGTTCCTGATGTACTCGATGAGCTTCCAATGCTCCTCGGTCAATTCTCCCTCGATACCTTCCACGGTCGCGTAACCCTGTGCAAATTCCCTGCTCCACTTATCAAGATCCTGCAGGAACCCATCCTCGTCAACCTCGTAAACCCGTCCTCCGACTTCTAACTGCGCCATATCTCAATTACCTCCCTCTTTCTTTTTTGATTTCACTAATTCAAAGAGATCGGCCCCGGCGCAAACCCGCGTTCTGACGTTCCCGCGATGTCCGCAATTACCGGCGCCTCCTTTTTTTGTTCCGACAGAAATTTATAAGAAACAGCCTGCTTCAACAACGCCCCGGCCCAACCTTTCGTTCCCGCAGCGTGAATGTGAGAATAGGTGGCCAGAACATTTTTGTGGCACAAACCATCTCTTCGCCCGCGGATCCCTTGCCCTCTTGTCACATTGAAGGCGAAATCACCCGTCTCTTCCTCCCCATTCGGTATGTGGGAGTAATGAAACTCATGGCCGTGAAGGATCTCCCCTATGGGGAAATAGGGATTGGGCTTATCAACCTCAAGGATCGTGTACCCGTGACCCTGCGGGCTTCCTTCAATCACGAAACGCAAGGGGAATACCCCCGCCATGGGAAAGATCTTCTCCCCTACAACCAGTTCGTTCCCCAGATACATCAGGCCGCCGCACTCCGCATACACCGGAAGCCCCATCTCGACGGCATCACGCAGAGATTTCCGGAAACCGATGTTGGCAGCCAGCGCCGCCGCATGAGTTTCCGGAAAACCGCCCCCAATATAAAGGGCATCTACCGGGGGAAGCACCCTGTCGTTGAGGGCGCTGCATTCGACCAGAGACGCCCCCGATGCCGTGAGGGCCTCCAGATTGTCCGAATAGTAGAACCAGAAGGCGGAATCCCTGATAAAACCGATTCTCGGCTGGCTCGACGACGGGCACACGGACAGTTCCTCCGTGCTCTTTATATCGTTGAAGTGAACGGCGGGGGCGCGCTCAGCTATTTCCCAAAGCCGGTCCACATCCAAGTAACGCTCGACAACGGCGGCCGCCTCATCCACTGCCCGGGCGGCCTCCGCGTATTCCCGCGGAGGAACAAGCCCCATGTGCCTCTGCGGAAAAATGCCATCCCTGATTTTGGGAACGGCCCCCAATACAGGAACACCGCAATGATCTTCTATGGCGGACCGTACAATGAATTCGTGCCGTTTCCCACCGATCCGGTTCAAGATAACGCCCCGGATAGCCAGCTCAGGATCGAAATGCTGGCAACCGAGAACCGTGGCGGCCACGGTACGCGTTGCCATGCTGCAGTCCGCTATCAGTATGACCGGCGCCCGCAGCAACTTGGCAAGTTCGGCCGTGCTGAAACTGCCCTCCCGGTTCATGCCGTCGAAAAGGCCCCTGTTGCCCTCGATCAATGCCCCGTCGTGCCGCTGGACACGGGTACAGAAGGAAGAGGAAACTCCCTCCCGTTCCATCAGGAAAAGATCAAGATTATAGCAGGGTTGACCCGTTGCCATTTCGAGCCAGGCAGGATCGATATAATCGGGACCTTTTTTAAAAGGGGCTACCTTCTTGCCCCGGTTGCGAAGGCAGGCGCCAACACCCACGGTCAAGAAGGTTTTTCCTGAATTTCCTCGCAAAGCGGAGAAAACTATCCTCGGATGGTCTACAATCATTTCCCCCGCTTCAATCCCCTATTCTTCGTTGCCTTCTTCCGTTTCGTGCTGGATGCCGGCGCCCTTGAGCCCGATCATCGTCGTGCTGCCGCTTGACCAGTACTCAAGTGTGCCTTCCGTCACCAACTCATTGACAAGCTTGCTGACGTCCCGAGCTTTCTTGTCCGGGAAGATCTTGTTGAAGTCCTTCAGGTAGAACTTCGTCTTCAGTTTCTTGTCCGACAGGGTATCGATGATCAACTTCTTCTCCTCTTCGGTAACCATCTAACACCTCTTTTCTTTAAAATTTAAACTGTGTGCTGGTACGCCAGGTCGTGTATGCAAAACGGTAATCGTCGATCAGATGTGCCGTAAACTGCAGGCCCGTCTTTTCAAAAAACCGCTCCCAACCGATCCTCGCGGCCCAGTCTCCGAGACGCTCATATTTCTTCGCGTCGTCTGCATAGGCATAGAGGATCTGCTTGATCACCGCAACCGTCTGCGGCCAGCGGGGGGGCTCATTGGGAATGAATGGAACGACGACCTTGGAGAACATCGGGGCACTGATCCTGTTGGAAAGCTTGCCGCCGACCAGGATGGCGACACCGCTTCCCTCCGCATCCGCCAATGGCATGGAGGGACACATGGTGAAACAATTGCCGCAGTACATGCACTTGTCATCATTAACCACAACGCTCTTCTTGCCATCCGTGGTGGTTGCCTTGATGGCTCCCGTAGGACACGCCGCAACGGCAAGAGGAATCTCGCACATATTCGCCAGATTTTCATGATCGACCATGGGGGGTTTGCGGTGAATGCCCAGAATGGCGATATCTGAGCAGTGAACGGCGCCGCACATGTTCAGGCAGCAGGCCAGGGATATCCGGACATGCGCGGGAAATCTCATCTGCTGGAAATCATCGAACAACTCATCCATGACGGCCTTGACGATACCGGAAGCATCGAGGGCCGCGGTATGGCAGTGAAGCCACCCCTGGGTATGAACGATGTTGGTAAGACCGGCACCCGTGCCACCCTTGGGGAATTTATGCGATCCGCCGTCAAACTTCCTGCTCTCAAGGTCCGCTATCAGGGGCTTCAACTTTGCCTCATCCTCGACCATGAACTCAACGTTATTACGGGTGGTCCACCGGACATAGCCGTCGCAGTGTTTGTCGGCAATTTCGCATATCTCCCGGATATGGGAAACGCTCATGACCCGCGCGCCGCCTACCCTCACCGTGAAAACCTTTTCACCTGATTCGGCAACATGCACCAGCACGCCCGGTTCCAGAATATCATGGTACAACCACATCCCGAAGTTTCTTAGGATGACGGGGGGTAAGAACTCCTTAAAATCGCGAGGACCAATATCGGTGATCCTATCATTCATCGGATTGCTTGCATCGTAACCCATTTTTTAAACCTCCTATTTCTGGTGTCGTTTTCTGAATTCTTTGATGTCTCGCGTCCATCCTCCAGGAACGTCCTTTTCCTTCCAGAAGATGTATGGGTTCGACCTGGGTTCTTTAATCGAACGAGCGCTGGGCTCGACCCCACAAACATCAAGCAGTTTCGCCAAACCTGCACGCTGAATCAGTTCGCCGAGACGTTCACGGTTTCTCCCCTCTTCAGCCCACCAATCCCACACCTTTTCTATCACTTCCTTAATCTCATCGAACGGCTCTTCCATCTTGAT
>JAHFBU010000188.1 GCA_023249795.1 Syntrophaceae bacterium | reverse complement strand
TTTTTGAGCCCGCCGGGTCAATGTTTCCCGAACGATCAGACCCATCCCGTAATGGTGGAGAGACCGGCCGGTGGAATCGCTGCCGATGTATGCCTTGAGCGGCACGATCCGGTAATGGGACTGGAGAATCGGAATATTGCGAACGATCTCGGTCAACTTTTCGATCCGGTCCCCGCGATCCGGAGAGGATGAATGCTCGAGCCTCTGGAGCATTCCGCGGATGAGACGCTTCAGTGTGATGACGTTTCCCTCGTTGAGGGCAATCTGCAGTTCGTTGATCTCCGGGTAGTTGACCGCCTTTCCGGCGATATGGTCCTTGAGGTTGAAGATTTCCAGGTGGGTGATCATCCCCTTGCCGTCGTAGAGCAACTCCAGAACGTCTTCGACGGACAGATTGCTGAGGTTAAGGCTAATCCGGTACCCTGCACGGAGCCGATCCAGCCGTTCCAGAAGTGCTCTCGGCGTGAGTCTGAGAAGCCGCGGAACGTCCTCCCCATTACGACAAATGTTGGGATCGGGCAGGGAGGGATTCTGTTCCGGTCTCAGATAATGGTCGACAATCGCCTCGGAGTCGAGTTCTCCCATCCTTTTGACGAGATCATCCAGCTTGAGGCGCTCATCAGGAGCCGCTTTCGCATGGAGGCAGCGAAGGCCATGGACCCGGATCCTCAAAAGCGGCAGGAGCCGGGAGTGGATGAATTCACCCAGATGGAGGATCGATGCCTGGCCGGCGCCGACAGAGGTGAGGAAATCGGCCGGTTGGAGCGGCGCCAGATCGACGCCGAAAGCGTCGTTGATCGCGAAGCGATGTCGTGCGTTGAATTGCTCGAGAACCTCCAGCACGTATTTTTTCTGGCATTCGGAGACCAGACGGCCTTCGTCGAGAAAGGTCTGCACTGGCGGATCGGAGAGGAAGGAGAGAAAATCATGTGAATCCGCGAAGCCGCGGGGCACCCAGATGAAATGGACATTTCGGCCCCGGAACTGCGCCCCGACGGAGACCCCGATACGAATGGTGATCCCCATGATTTCACCGGCCTCCAGGAGTTCGGCGGCGGCCTCGGGGGGCACATAGTTGTAGTAGATCACCGTCAGGCGGCGGATACCCTTGATCCAGGCGTCCATGATCAGATGAGTCGGGGTCTTGCGTCCTTTCGTGTTGGCGTCGTGGACATGGTCGTCGAAGGCGATCTGGTTCCACTCCTCCGGCATCTCCAGGAGATGATAACGGCGCAGTTCCCGGCGGACGGTGCGTGGGTTTCCCAAGGCGGCCATGCGAAAGTCGTGCGCCAGATCCAACTGTCGTGCTTTGTTCCCCTGCATCCGGACCAGCTCTTTCATGATCTGGAGGAGAATCCTTGCCGTATTCCGGCGGAGCGAACTGTGGGTGATGTTCATCGCCTCATCCCGCAGTGCGCGCAGTGCGCTCAGACGGTCATCAGCCTTCCCGATCTCCAGGGAGTGGAGCAGGTTGATCATCGCATAGGCGATGCGGAATCCCTGGGAGGCCGCCATTTCCTTGATTCCATGGGGATGCAGATAAGGGTTGAGCAGATCCTTGAATTTCTTGCGGGAGGCTTCCCGACGGAGGACATCCTCCACCAATCGGAGAAGTTCATAGTCTTTTTTATCGAAGAGAAATTTCGCAAAAAAATGTTGCACGGCAAAGACCTCAAACATGGATCCGTCAATGGAGCCCGAGACGGTACTCCTCGACCCACTGATCGACCATGTCTATCAGGCTCAGGAGAGATCGGGAGATATACTTATCTTTATGGTGGATCAGGTAGAATTTCCGCGTCATGGCCGGATCGGAGAGGGGAATCGCCTTGAGTTTTCCCATACCGATCTCTTTGCTGGCCACGCGTCGTGTGATGACGGCAATGCCGAGCCCCTCCTCCACGGCAGTCTTGACGGCCTCGTTGTTGGACAATTCCAGGGGCATATAGACGCTGATGTTGTGTCTCCGGAGGTACTCCTCGGTGCTTCGGCGGGGCTCCGATCCTTTCTCATGGACGATGAGGGATTGTCCGGCGAGATCTTCCGGCCCGACAAAGGATTTTTCGGCTAAAGGGTGTCCCGGGGGGACGATGATTTGAAAACAGTCCTCCAGAACCTCCCGTGCGACAAGCTTCTTGTGGGGGACCGGATAGGAGATGAAGCCGATGTCGTTGGCGAGCGTCGCAGTCTTTTCCACGATCATCTCCGTCGGCAGAATTTCCATTTGCACCCGGACCTTGGGATTCTCCCGGCTGAAGCGGTCGATGATGAAGGGGAGATAGTAGGCGCCGAAACTCTCGCTCGATATGATCCGGATGAGGCCCTGCTTGCGCTGCTGGAAATCCCGGAGGCTCTCCTCCGCCTGGTCCTCCATTTCGAAGATCGACTCGGCAATGCCGTAGAGAACCTCCCCCGCGTCCGTAAGTGCCATCTTTTTCCCAAAGCGGTTGAAGAGCTTGATCTCGTAGTGTTCCTGCAGACGCTGGATACCTTTTGTGACGGCGGGCTGGGTGATGCAGAGAGACTCCGCAGCCGCGCTCAGGCTGCCAAACTTTGCCGTAAGATAGAAAACCCTCAGTTGATTTAGGTTCATAACATTTTATTATCCATCCTGAAAATTGTATTATTTTGACTGGATCTAAGCCGATCTTTTAAGGTTTGTCAAGACTTGTGTTGATGCAATTTAGCCTTGACAGGGTGTACGGGCGAGTATATGGGACTACAAAATTCATTGTACTTCGGAGGTAAAGGGAATGGATGTAGAGGTGAAGGCCCCTATGCCGGGGAAGATCCTGGAAGTTCTGGTCAAGGTCGGCGATCAGGTGAAGGAAGACGACGAGATCGTCATGCTCGAAGCGATGAAGATGGAAAATCCGATTTACGCTC
Organism: Syntrophaceae bacterium; assembly: GCA_023249795.1. Classification (GTDB taxonomy): domain Bacteria; phylum Desulfobacterota; class Syntrophia; order Syntrophales; family UBA5619; genus UBA5619. The sequence continues at coordinate 1,107 of JAHFBU010000188.1, read as the reverse complement.
CCGCCGGCGGGACTGTAAAGGAAATCAAGGTCAAGTCCGATGACAGCGTCGAGATGGAACAGGTGATGATGATCATCGGGTAGTCTTTACATTCCGAAAATATTCCGGCGTGGCTGAAATTGAAGCAGGCGCATGCAGCGGCATGCGCCTGCTTTTTTATCGGGATATCCATAGCCCACACCGGAAATCGGTTCAACCTCGCATTGAAACGTATGGACGATGTCCGGCGTCCGGCCTGCTGTCAAAATATCCCTTGACAAGCAATGGCATCATCCCTATTTTTATCCGAAATTTCGGAAGATAACAGGGCGGAGAGAGAGGAGCGGAAGCCATGGCAAAATGGAACAAGGACAAGAAGGTTCTGGATCACGAGCACACGCAGTTCTGGAAGTTCGATCTCAAGGACGTCGTGGAGCCGAATCTCCAGAAAGATGTCTTCCCATATGACGAGGTGTGCCGAATCGATTTCGATCATAAGATCCTGCCGATCAACCCTGCGGAGGAGATTTTCATCACAGACACCACCTTCAGGGACGGCCAGCAGGCAAGACCCCCCTACACCGTACAGCAGATCGTTGATCTCTTCACTTTGATGAGCCGGTTGGGCGGACCCAACGGTGTCATCCGCCAGTCGGAGTTCTTTCTCTACAGCGCCAAGGATCGTGAGGCGGTGGAGCGGTGCCGGGATCTGGGATTGCCTTTTCCTGAAATTACAGGATGGATCAGGGCCAGCGCCGAGGACGTTCCGCTAGTGAAGCAAGCGGGGCTGAAGGAGACCGGAATACTTACCTCCGCCTCCGATTATCACATCTTTCTCAAGCTGAACAAAACCCGGAGACAGGCTCTGGAAGATTATCTCGGAATCGTCAAATCCATTCTGGATGCCGGAATCCGGCCCCGCTGCCATTTCGAAGATATCACGCGGGCGGACATTTACGGATTTTGCATCCCTTTCGCGATCGAGTTGATGAAGCTCAGGGAGGAAAGCGGGATCGATATCAAGATCCGCCTCTGTGACACAATGGGATACGGTGTCACTTTTCCCGGAGCCGCCCTGCCGCGAAGCGTGGACAAGTTGGTGAGAGCCTTCATCGAAGATGCCGGAGT
>JAHFBU010000187.1 GCA_023249795.1 Syntrophaceae bacterium | reverse complement strand
TGGTCCGTCTCCTCAACGAGTACCTGACTGCCATGACGGACGTGGTGTTCAAGTACGACGGTCTCCTCGACAAGTATATCGGAGACGCCATCATGGCGGTCTTCGGCGCGCCGCTGGACCAGCCCGACCATGCGCTTCGGGCCTGCCGAACGGCTATCGAAATGATGTCCGAGCTGCAGGGGCTCCGTCAGAAATGGGAGGCGGAGGGACGGCCGGATGTCAACATCGGCGTCGGGATCAATACGGGCGATATGGTCGTGGGGAACATGGGCTCCCAGATGCGTTTCGACTATACGGTCATGGGAGACAGCGTCAACCTGGCCTCCCGTCTGGAGGGAACCAACAAGGAGTACGGGACGAACATCATCATCAGCGAGTTCACCTATGAGGTCGTCAAGGGCGAGATGCTGTGCCGCGAACTGGATGCCGTCCGGGTGAAGGGCAAAAAACTGCCTGTCCGGATTTTTGAACTTCTGTGCGACCGAAAGGACGCGGCCCCGTATCGGGAGTTCGTGGGCCGATTCGAGACGGGTCTGGTCAAGTATCGTGCGGGACTCTGGGACGAGGCGATTGCCGCCTTTCGGAGCGTCCTCGAGGTCAGGCCGGCGGATTTCCCCGCAAAGCTCTATATCGACCGCTGCGAAGCGCTGAAAGAACATCCTCCCGAGGGAGAGTGGGACGGCGTCTTTACGATGACGAAAAAATAACGGAAATATAATGTCTCTGAATGAAAATCTGAAATACCGCAGTTGGGTCGAAGTCGATCTCGGCCGTTTCGCTGCAAACTGGGCGGAGATCAAGCGGCTGGCCGGTCCCGGCGTGAAGATCATGCAGGTGGTCAAGGCGGATGGCTATGGCCACGGGGCAATCGAAATCTCCAACGCCGCCCTGAAAAACGGCGCCTCTTTTCTCGGTGTGGCAAACGCCGACGAAGGGGTGCAGCTCCGCGTGAGCGGGATTGCGGCACCGATCGTGATCCTCTCCCCGGCGACCGTCTCCGAGATCGATCAGATCATCAAATACAATCTGACCCCCTCGGTTTCCGACCTTGGTTTTGCGCGGGCGTTTCAGGAAAAGGCACGCAGCGCGGGCATCCGGGCGCCGCTCCATGTCGAGGTGGACACCGGGATGGGCAGGGGCGGTACGATTCAGGCCGAGGCCTGCCGGTCCATCCGCGAGATCGCCTCTTTTCCAAACTTGAACATCGAAGGGATCTTCACCCATTTTTCCGAAAGCGAGGTTCTTTCCTACTACAACGAACTCCAGTGGCGGGCATTCCGGGAGGTTCTGGAACAGTTGAAGGCCGACGGTATCCCGATTCCGATCCGGCACATCTCCAACAGCGGCGCCATCCTGAACTACCCGGATTACCACCTGGACATGGTGCGGCCGGGGCTCATGTCCTACGGCGTTTATCCCTCGCCGGAGACGCATGACAAGGCCTCTCTCCTTCCGGTGATGAGCTTCAAGACACGGGTGGTTCTGGTCAAGGAGTTCCCGGAGGGTTACAGCATCGGTTACGGACGGACCTTCATCACGCGTCGGCCGACGCGGATTGCCACGATCCCCGTCGGCTACGGCGACGGTTTCGGTTGGCTGCTTTCCAATCAGGGAGAGGCCCTGATCGGGGGAAAACGGGTTCCGATCGCGGGGCGCGTCTCAATGGACATGTGCACGCTCGACGTCAGCCGTATCCCGGAATGCGCCGTGGGCGACGAGGTCGTCCTCATGGGCGAGCAGGATGGCGAGCGGATCACGGCAGACGAGATTGCCGCAAAGACCCGCTCGATCAGCTACGAGGTCCTCTGCGCCCTCGGGAAGCGGGCGCCGCGTCTCTTCCTGCATGAGGGAGAGGCCGATCGGGTCGAACCGAGCCTCCGGCGAATCTTCATCCCGGACGAAGAGAAATCCATCGCCCGGATCGACAGCATCATCCGCCACTGCTTCCAGACGCGGGCGCGCAACGAAGAACTCGGCGACGCGATCTACTACGAGATGTTTGAGACCCTCTTCGGGAAGGAGGATCGCCAGCTCGAGCTCCGGGACGATTTCCGCTACCGCATACGGGTGAGGGGGTTTGCCCTGGAGGAAGACGTTCAGTTCGGGGACACGATGCGGCATCATGTCCCCGAACATGACTACTTCAGGGTGACGACCCATGTGGAATACACCAAGGTAATCCGGAATCCGGTCTTCATGATCGGCTGTGCCGGCGACAACGAACAGCTCGCCGCGTTCTTCGAGGACAAACAGTGCGAATACCGCTGGCTCCTGAACCCGGGTGAGAACCTTGTCCCGGAGCGGGACTTTCGCGTAAGCGGCGTCCGGATCGATGGAGAAGAGATTCCTCTCCTGAAGGTGGAGAGCACCAAGCGGGGCCATGAGGTCTGGTTCGGTTCGGAAGAACTCAAGAAGAAGTTGAATTGCCGGGTCCGCGTGGAAATCGAGATTGAGACGAAACAGCGCAAGAGCAACCGGCTCTTTTCGGCGTATCTGGTCTATCCGACGCGCGGGATGGAGATCTCTTTTTGGTATGGCGGCACGGGCATCAGGAACGTGAGGGATGTCGGATTTTTTGCCGGAAAACACCCTTATCCGGAAGTCATCCGGGAAGAGGGAGAGTCGGTGACGCTCCGCCTCGAAAATGACGCATGGATCTTCCCGACGAGCGGTGTGACATTCGTCTGGGATCTGTGAATTGGTGAACTCGATATCGTAAGGTGTTAAAGATATGGAAAAATTGCGGGTGGGCGTGATTCTGGGGGGCCTCTCCTCGGAGCGGGAGGTTTCCCTGAACAGCGGCCGGAATGTGTTCGATAATCTTGACCGCGAGGTCTACGATCCCAAGGCGATTTTTATGGATGGCCGGGGCCGTCTCTGGGCGATCCCCTGGCAGCTGATCTCCCAGAACACGACAACCGATATAACCGAGCGGCTCGAAACGGAGGCCCGGCGGATCTTCTACGAAGGGCTGAAAGAGGAGATCGATTTCGCCTTTCTTTCGCTTCACGGGAAATTCGGGGAGGACGGCTGTGTGCAGGGTCTTCTGGAACTCCTCGGGATTCCATACACGGGGCCCGGTGTCCTTGCCTCGGCCCTCGGCATGGACAAGCACATCCAGCAACGCGTACTCCGGGCCGCGGGGATCGGCGTCCCCGAAAGCGTCCTCATCCATGAGGCTGAATGGCAAAACGGCCGGGAGGAGGTCATCCGCTCACTTTTCGCCCGCTTCAAGCTCCCTGTCTTTACGAAGCCCCCGCGCGAAGGCTCAAGTATCGGCGTCAGCCTGGTCCGGGATGAGGCATCATTGGCCCGCGGCATTGAGGATGCCATGAAATGGGACCGGGCCGTCCTCGTCGAGGAGTTCCTCGACGGGATTGAATTTTCCTCCATTGTTCTTGAGGAGGATGGGGAGGCCTGCGCCCTGGAAGTGACCGAGATCATCCCGCAGAGCGACTACTTCACTTACGACGACAAGTATATGCCGGGTCGCTGCCGTAAGTTTACGCCGCCCAAGAACATCGCGCCGGACGTGGTGGAGAAGATCAAGCGGGAAGCGGTTCGCGCATTCCGGGCGCTCGGTTTCCGGTCCTACGGCCGGATCGACGGCTTCTACCTCAAGGATGGCCGGATACTCATCACCGATCCGAACTCCTCCTCCGGCATGGCCCCCTCTTCGTTTTTCTTCGAGCAGGCGGCCTGTGCCGGGATGCTTCCCACGATAATCCTCGGCCGCCTCATTGAAAATGCCCTCCTCATCCACCGGGGGAAGCACGGGCCGCTGTAACCGGGTAAAATATAGGTCGATCACCCTCTGGAATATATGGATACTTGGTGGTATATGGAAACGGCATTCAGGATCGGCGGCGAAGAGAGTCGCGGATTGCGAAATATAACGATTACCTTAAAACAAGGAGGTCCCCAATGAAAAGGTTTCAATGGATGGCGGTTTGCACGCTGGCAACATTGCTTTTCTCGGCAATGCCGGTGGGCG
>JAHFBU010000186.1 GCA_023249795.1 Syntrophaceae bacterium | reverse complement strand
GATGTTGTAGAGGAAGACGTTGTCGATCTCCCCTGCCGCCGGATCGATGTCGCGGGGAACGGCAATGTCGATCAGGAACAGCAGGCGGTTCCGCCTCCGCCGGAGGGCCTCGGCGACCATCTCGGCCGTAACCACATACCCCGGGGCGCCGGTCGAGGCAATCACGATATCGACCTCCGGCAGGACTTCAGGCAGATGGTCGAATGCCACAGCCACCCCTTGGAACGCCGCCGCCATCTCCTCCGCCCGGGCGTAGGTCCGGTTGGCGATCAGGATGCGCTCCACCCCCTGTCGCAGCAGGTGTCGGGCGGCCAGTTCCGACATCTCGCCCGCCCCGATCAGCAGGATCGACTTCCCTCGCATGCCACCGAAGATTTTCTTGGCCAGTTCCACGGCCGCGTAACTGACGGACACGGCGTTGCCGGCGACCCCCGTCTCCGTCCGGACCCGTTTGGCCGTCCGGAGGGCGTGGTGGACGATACGGTTCAGAAGCACGCCCGTGGCCCGCTGATCGACAGACCGGCGATAGGCCTCCTTCACCTGTCCCAGGATCTGCGGCTCGCCCATGACCAGGGAATCGAGGCTCGCCGCAACCCGGAAGAGATGGCGGACCGCCTCCCGGTCCCGGTGGACGTAAAGGCAGCGCTTCAGCTCGGCGGCATCGAGGTTTCCCTGCCGACAGATAAATTCCTTCAGCCGATCGATGACCGCCTCGCCGTCCGCGACACGGGCGAGAACCTCCACCCGGTTGCAGGTGGAAAGAACGAGCACCTCCCGAACCTCCGGAATGGCGAAGAGTTCCGCAAGCGCGGGGCCGTCCTCCCCGCAGGCGAGCTGAAGCCGCTCCCGGATCTCGACTGGGGCTGTCTTATGGTTCATGCCGACAAGAACGATGCGCATGGGTTCACACAAAGCGATGGAGCGTGCCGAAGGACGACAGCCCGACGATCAGCAGGACGAGGAGGAGAACGAATACGGCCAGGGACCAGCGCGCCGCCTTGCGCCCCCGCCACCCGATGGCCAGCCTCTGGTGCAGAAGCAGGGCGTAGCAGGCCCAGGCCAGAAGTGTCCAGACCTGTTTGGGATCCCACTGCCAGTGGCTCCCCCAGACGATCCGCGCCCAGAGCGAACCGGCAAGCCCCCCCAGGGTGAAGAGCGGAAATCCCCAGAGAAGGCAGATATGGTTGATCCGGTCCAGATCGCCAAGCGGAGGCAGCAGACGACTCATGCGAACCGCCTTCTTACGCCGGATGAAGAAGTCCTGTATCAGGTACATGAGACCGGCGCAGGAGGCAACGACAAAGAGGGCCTCGCCCGCCACGGAGAGGATTACGTGGACCGTCACCAGTGATCCCCGCAACATCGCCGGCGCATTCACCGCCCCCCCCAGACCGACGGAGGCAACCACCATGAAGAGACAGATCAGCGGGGAGACAAACGCCCCGAGAACCCGCGTTTTCGTCTTCAACTGAAAGAAGAGATAGGCGGCCGCCATGACCCAGGCGAACAGGGAAAGGGCGTCGTGGATGCCGATCACCGGCGCCTCCCCCTCCTGAAACCACAACGCGGCAAACGAAAACGTATGGAGGAGCAGCGCCGCGAACATGAATCCCGCGCCAAAGCGCGCCGGGAAGACCCGCTTCTCCCAGAGCGAGGCGCCGTAGAGAAGGGCGGAGGCAAAATAGACGGCCAGTGCCATCTTGAAGAGAAAAACGCTCGTCATCCCTGTCCCACCTCCAGTTCCACCCCCGTCAGTCTGAGGATCGTCTCCTTCACCTTCATCCAGTCGTTGCGCCTGATATCGTCCAGGATTTCCGACCGGACCACAGCCTCGAATCGTTCCCGGTTCTCGGCGGAGGAACTTCCGGAGGCGATGACCTTTTCGCGGAGTTCCCCCAGAATATCGAGCAGGACAGCGTATTCCGGACCATAGGCCGCTTCGAGCTCCTCCCTCAATTTCTTCGCCAGGGCGGGGCTCTTCCCGCTGGTGGAGATGGCGATCATGAGGCCGCCCCGCTCGACGATCGACGGGAGAATGAAATCGCACCGGACGGGATCGTCAACGATGTTGACCGGAATCCCCCGGGCGCGGGCATCCTTGGAAATCTGCCGATTGACGGCCTCATCGTCCGTCGCGCCGATCACAAGGGAGGCGCCGGAAAGAGAGGAATCTTCATATTCCGTCTCGCGGTGAACGATCCGCCCCTCCCCTTTCCACACCGCGAGCATCGGCGTCAGCGCTTTCCCGACAACCTCCACGCGGGCGCCGCAGTGAAGAAGCCTCTCGACCTTGCGCTCGGCCACATTTCCGCCGCCGACGACGACGCAACATTTTCCGGAGATATCAAGGCAAAGGGGGTAGTATCTCAACACAGATCCTTTCCGCAAACATCCGTTCGCGCAATGCGCGTTGACGCTACCATGACGGCCGCCAAAATTCAAGCCGCTTGAAATATCAGAACGAAAAGGTTATAGACGTCACACGGGGAAAGGAGTGCGGGACGTGTCGGAACTGCATGGCAAAGCGGGGGAGAAAAAGGGCGACTGGCTCAAGATCGAGCTTTCCGCCCCGGCGGAAATGATCGACGCCCTCACCAACTTCGTGACGGAAATCGGCGCCCAGGGTGCCTTTCAGGAGTCACTGGAACCGCAATCCTCGAACGATTTTTCCGAAACCGTATCCGAAAACGCTTTCCCCGAGACCGCCTCCCGGGAGATCCTGAAGGTATTTTTCCCCTTCGACAGCCACATGGACGCGCGTCTCGCCGCGCTTCAAACCTATATCGACAGCCTGGCTGAGATCTTTCCGGAGTTGGAGAAACCCTGTTTCCGAAAGGAGATCATACGCGATCCCGATTGGGGCGAGGCGTGGAAAAAGTTCTTCAAACCCATTCGGGTGAGCCGGGAGATCGTCATCAAACCGACCTGGGAGAGGTTCTCGCCCTCCGGCCGGGACATCGTCATCGAGATCGACCCCGGCATGGCCTTCGGCACCGGCCAGCACGCCTCGACCCGGATGTGCCTGGAGGCCATCGAGGATATCCTGCTCAAAGACCGGAGTGTCGAGCGCCGGCACGTCCTCGACGTCGGGACGGGAACGGGCATCCTCGGCATCGCCTGCGCGAAGCTGGATGCCGAAAAGGTCCTCTGCGTGGACATCGACAAGAAGGCCGTCGAGATCGCCCGGGAAAACGTAAAGATCAACCAGGTCGACGACCGCGTCGAAATCCGGGATTGCGACGTCGCCACCCTGACGGAATCCTTCCACCTGATCGTGGCCAACCTGACGGCGAAGATGCTGATCAAGCTCCGGCCCCACCTGATCCGCCGGCTCCTGCCCGGCGGCTACCTCGTCATCTCGGGAATCATCGAACAGAACAGACCCGACATCGAGTCCCATTTCCCGGGCGATTCCTTTACAATCCACCGCCTCATCACCGAAAAGGAGTGGCTCTGCTACGTCCTCAGGAAAGAGGGCGGCCGACCGTGACCATCCCCCGGCTCTACATCCCGCGTTCCCTCGAGACGGAAGCCGTCTGCACGGCGGCCGCAGATCAGGCACGATACGTCAGGACCGTGCTCCGGATGCGGGAAGGCGATTCCCTCATTGCCTTCGACGGTATGGGCTGGGAGTGTGGGGCGGTCATCCGGCGGCTGACGGCGGACGCGTTGGAACTGGAAATCACCGGCCGGAGGAGACTGCCCGTCGCTGAGATTCACGTGACCCTCTGCCAGGCCATCCCCAAGGCGGAAAAAATGGACGGGATCATCCGGCATGCGACGGAACTGGGGGCGGAGCGGATCATCCCCTTTCTCGCGGAGCGGTCCGTCCCCCGCTGGCGGCCGGAACAGCTCCCACGCAAGAGGGAGAGGTGGCGGAAGATCGCCGCCGAGGCGCGCCGCCAGTGCGGCAGGGCCGACATTCCGGAAATTTGCGAGATCGTGTCGTTTGAGCGGATGCTTTGCGACGTTCCCGAAAGCGGCCTCCGGCTGATCCCGTGGGAGGAGGAGG
>JAHFBU010000012.1:748-14605 GCA_023249795.1 Syntrophaceae bacterium | reverse complement strand
CCGGGTCCGGGATCTGGGCGGGGTGATCGGGGACTTCGGGGAGTCGGCCGGGATCATGACCCAACTCGATCTGGTGGTAACCGTGGATTCGGCCCCGGCGCACCTGGCCGGAGCCCTCGGAATCCCGGTCTGGGTGCTGCTGCCGTTTTCACCGGACTGGCGCTGGCTTTTGGGCCGTGATGACAGTCCGTGGTATCCGACGATGAGGCTGTTCAGGCAGTCCGATCCCGGAAACTGGGACGGGGTCTTTGAGCGGGTCCAGGTCGCGCTGGGGGAACTGCTGGAAAAACAGGGTTGAGCTTTTCATCCTCCGCGCATGGACACCGGTGGCATTTTGTGATAGGAGAAGCGCAAATCTGTTTCAAGGGAATCAAATGGTTATCAAAAGAGTCGGCATCGTCGCCAATGTCGCCAAGGCGAAATCGCCCGAATACACCGTCGCTCTTCGCGAGTGGATGCTGAAGCGCGGTCTTGAGGTCTATCTCGAGGAGGGGATTGCCGCGAAGATCGGCTCTCTGCCCGGCGTTGAAAAGGGGAAGCTCTGGACGCTCGTGGATCTGATAGTCGTCTTCGGAGGCGACGGGACGATCCTGCGGACGGCACGCCTGGTCCGCGACCGGGATGTGCCCATCGTCGGAATCAATCTCGGAGGGTTCGGATATCTGACCGAGGTGAACTTGGGCGAGATGTTCGCTGCCCTGGAGCTGATCCTTGCGGGCAACTTCCAAATCGAAAAACGGATGATGCTTGATGTGGAGATCCAGGGGGGCGAGGAACCCTTCCGCGAGGGGACCGTCCTGAACGACGTCGTGATCAACCGGGGGAATCTCTCCCGGATCGTGGAGCTGGAGACGACGGTGGACGGTTGCTATATGACGACCTTCAAGGCTGACGGCCTCATCATCGCGACGCCGACCGGCTCCACGGCCTATTCGCTGGCCGCCGGCGGACCCATCATCTTTCCCGAGCTGAATTCGATTCTCATCAACCCGATCTGTCCCCATACCCTGACGAACCGGCCGGTCATCCTGCCGGAGAACGCCGTCATCCGGGTGGCGCTCTGCACCCCGGAGCAGGGGGCGACCGTGACGCTTGATGGGCAGGTTTCCTTTACCGTGAAGTATGGAGACAGCGTGACCGTCAGGAAGTCACGGTACATCACCACGCTGGTCTCCTCCCCCCACCGGGGTTATCTGGAGATTCTGCGGACAAAGTTGGGATGGGGCGGTTCCCCGACGGGAGCTGCCCGGGAGGACAAGGATGCTCGCGGAGCTGAACATCCGTAATTTTGCCATCATCGACGAACTGCAGGTGGCCTTCGACGGGGGTCTGAACATGATCTCCGGGGAGACCGGTGCCGGGAAATCGATCATCATCGGCGCGGTGGGTCTTCTTCTGGGAGACCGGGCGAATGCCGACATGATCCGTTCTTTCGAGGATGCGGCCGTCGTCGAGGCGCTTTTTGACATCCGCGGCCAGGACGGGTTGCAGGGCAGGATCCGGGAGATGGGATTCGGCGACGGCGGAGAACTCGTCGTCCGCCGCGTGGTCTCCCGTTCCGGAAAGAACCGTGTTTATATCAACGGGCATCTTTCATCCCTGGCGTCGCTCGCGGCGATCGGCGAATCGTTGATCAACGTCTGCGGCCAGCACGAGCATCAGATGATTCTCAACGCGGAGAATCACCTCGACATTCTCGACGAATTCGGGGGGCTGTTGCCGCTCCGGGCGGCCTATCGGGAAAAGTACGACCGTTATCGTCTGCTTCAGGAAAAACTCCGGGGGCTTCAGGAGCGCCAGCTCAAAAGGGCGGAGCGGGAAGAGCTCCTCCGTTATCAGGTGGGCGAGATCGCCGGCGCCGATATCCGGGCGGGGGAGGATGCCGCCCTGGCGGAAGAGAAAAAGGTCCTCGCGAACGTTCAGAAGCTGATGGATTTTGCGGATACGGCTTATGAGACGCTCTACGGGAAAGGTGGAGCGGTGCTGGCCGAGTTCCGCAACGTGGTCTCCGCCGTGAAGGAGATCCGGAAGATCGATTCAGGCTTGAAGCTGACCGAACAGGAGATGGAAGAGATCTACTACCGAATCGAAGAGGCGGCCTTTACGCTCCGAGAATATGCCAAACGCCTTTCGTTCGACCCCGGCCGTCTGGAGGCCCTCGATGAGCGGCTGGAGCTTCTGGGGCGTCTGAAACGGAAATACGGGGGGACGCTCGATGCCGTTCTGACAAGACAGGCCGAAGCGGAGAGAGAGTTGGAGGAGATCTCCTCGCTTGAAGAGGAGATCGGGGCGCTGACGACGGACATCGACGCCGAAAGGGAGCTGCTGATGGAAGAGGCAGAGGCGCTCTCCGCGAAACGGCGTGAGGCGGCCGCTGCCCTGAAGCGATCGGTTGAAGGGGAGATCCGGACGTTGGCAATGGAAAACGCGCAGTTCGAGGCGGTCTTTGGCGATCTTCGGAGCGAGCCGAACGAAAAAGGGATTGATGCCCCGGAGTTTTATCTCTCGGCCAACGTGGGCGAAGAGATGAAACCGCTTCGGGCGATCGCTTCCGGCGGCGAGCTCTCCCGCATCATGCTTGCGCTGAAGAAGGTTCTCGCCCGAACGGGTTCCGTGGGGACGATCGTTTTTGATGAGGTCGACAGCGGGATCGGCGGCGCGACGGCGGAGATCGTCGGCCAGAAACTCCGGGAGGTCGCGAGGCACCATCAGGTCCTCTGCATCACGCATCTGCCCCAGATCGCCTGTTGCGGCGACCGGCACTACCGGGTGGTGAAACGGGTTGCCGGGGAGCGGACGAATACCTCCGTTTCGCTCCTCTCCGGGGAGGAGCGGCTGGAAGAGATCACCCGCATGTTGGGCGGGATAGAGCTGACCGAAAAAGCAAAGGAACATGCGCGGGAGATGCTTTCAGCCCGGCACGGGTGATGACAAAGGAAACGGCAGGAGAGAGCGATGCTGAGAAAAGCCCGTATCGGGGACGTCAAGACGATTCACAGATTGATCAATGCCTCCTCCGGAAAGGGGGAGATGCTGCCCCGTTCGCTGATGGATATCTACGGCAGCCTGAGGGATTTCTTCGTCTATCAGGACGAGGGGCAGGATGAAATCCGCGGGGTTTGCGCGATGAGCATCATCTGGGAGAACCTGGCCGAGATCCGATCCCTCTACGTCGATGAGGATCGAAGAGGCGAAGGGATCGGCCGAAAACTCGTGGAGGCCTGCATCTCGGAGGCGATCACACTGGATCTCTTCCGCGTTTTCACCCTGACTTACAAACGGGAGTTCTTCGGAAAGTTCGGTTTCCGGGAGGTCGAGCGCTCCACGCTTCCGGAGAAGATATGGTCCGATTGTTTCCGCTGTTCCAAGTATCCGGACTTCTGTGATGAAGTCGCCATGATCCTGGAGCTTTGAGATGTTCAAGCAGTCTGTTCTCGTAGTGACGGCTATCTGTTTCATCGTGGCTTGCGCGGGGCCGGCCCGGAAGCCGCCGCAGCGGCCATCGCCGCGTCCCGCCGTTGTGAAACCGGTTCCGCCTTCCGAGAAGCCCGCGCCGGGGTCGGAAATTTCAGGCCCGCCCGAAATTATTATTCCGCCGCCCGTGGAACTGAAACCGGCTTGCCCTCTCACCCGTGTACCCGACGACCGGCTTCCATTGTTTTCCGACGACATGGATCTGGAGTCGCTCGATAAGGCCGTCGAAAAGAGTCTCCGGTACTACAAGAGAGCGGCCGGAAAAGGTCCTGCGCGGATGGACGATGTAACGGTCAGCGTCAAGGATCAGCAGGATTCCCTGATCGCCCTTCGGGAGATCCTCCGGAGCAGTGAGTCGGCCGAGGTCAGGCAGGCGAGAATCCGGGAGACCTTCGACGTCTATCAGTCAATCGGTTCGGATGGAAAGAATACCGTTTTGTTCACCGGCTATTTCGAGTCGTTCTTGAAAGGGTCGCTGACGAAGACCGGGAAATACCGGTATCCGGTTTACAAACCCCCCGATGATGCAATTGCAGTCAATCTCAACAAGTTCGGGGAGAGATATAAGAGTGGACAACTGGTCGGCCGGGTCATGAACGGGGAGCTCATTCCCTACTACAGCCGGGCGGAGATCGAGGATCTGAGTCTTCTCGAGGGGCAGGGTCTGGAACTCGCCTGGGTCGATGATCGGGTTGACCTCTTTTTCATGCATACCCAGGGCTCCGGCAAGATCGAACTGACGGATGGCACGCTTCTGCAGATCGGGTACGCGTTAAAGAACGGCCGCCCGTTCCAGAGCATCGGTCCCTATATGCGGAAGATGGGGAAGATCGGTCCCCAGGAAATTTCCTACAGGGAGATCAAGAAATACCTCAAGGAACATCCCGATGAACTGCCGGGAATCCTCGGGTACAACAAAAGTTATGTCTTTTTTCGGATCGTCGGGGAGGGGCCCATTGGCGCGATCGAGGAGGTCCTGACGCCGGGGCGATCCATCGCCACCGATCCGGATCTCTTCCCGAAGGGGGCTCTCGCCTTCATGCGCGCTCGCAAGCCTGTCCTCGACAAGGATGGGAATGCCCTATCCTGGATCCCCTTTTCCCGCTTTGTCGTCAGCCAGGACGCCGGGGGCGCGATCAAGGGGGCGGGACGCGTCGATCTCTTCTGCGGAAGCGGCGGCGAGGCGGAGATGCTGGCTGGCAGTCTGAAGGAGAAGGGGGAACTTTATTTCCTCGTTAAGAAAAAGACGAACGCTGATGCCGATCAGAGCAGTGCGAGGAGATAGGTGCCCACCGTCCCGGCATGAGAGAATCGATAATCCGTTCCTCCCGTGTTGCCGGGCAGTTAAGGAACACAGGGCGCGGAGCTTGTCAAACCACCGCCCATGCTGGGCTTACGCTTTTCGCCCTCCCTATCCGTATTAAAAATATTACATTTTTTCTTGATTGTTCATTTTCTTTATGTTAGGGGTAACTCCAAATTCGCTGGAAAGTGCGTTGTTCCACTTGTTTCTTGAAATTCGGGACTGATTTAAACCATAGGGATTAAGCCACCTTGGGGTGGTCGCAACGTTATGTTCCATAAAACCAATTGACGAAAGGGGGAAATAAGGGATGACGAAGGCGGAATTGATTGCGGTAATGGCGGAGGGAGCAGCGGTGACGAAGGCGGCGGCATCAATGGCGTTGGATGCCTATGTCGGAGCGGTGGCAAAGGAACTCAAGAAAAGCGGGAAGCTCGGACTGGTTGGCTTCGGAACCTTCTCTGTTGTGAAGAGGAAGGCCCGCGACGGCAGGAATCCTCAGACCGGCAAGAAGATCAAGATTGCCGCGAAGAAGGTTGTTAAATTCAAGGCGGGCAAGGCTCTGGCCGACAAGGTTAACAAATAATCAGGTATTGAAGTGTCCGTTCAAGAAAGGCCTCCATCTTTAAAATGGGGGCCTTTTGCTATCCGGTTCATGGATGGGAACGATCGGTTTAAGCAGAGCGGCCGTTCGTTGACACGCCCGGACGTTTCTGTTATTAGGACGGCGGGTTTTGGGTCTTTCCCCGTTTGCGTTACGGAAGGAAAAGACCGAAATGAGTGAATCTGTTTTCGGGAGGTTTGTTTTGGCGAAGAAGAGAATTTTGAGCGGGATGAGACCCACGGGGAAGCTCCATCTCGGGAACCTCCACGGCGCGCTTTCAAACTGGATCACCCTGCAGAATCACGGCGATTATGACTGCTACTATTTCGTGGCCGACTGGCATGCGCTGACCAGCGACTACGCGACCACGGGAGAGATCCGGGCCAACACGATCGAGATGGCAATCGACTGGCTCGCCGCCGGCCTCGATCCGGCCAAAAGCACGCTCTTCATCCAATCCGCGATCAAGGAACATGCTGAGCTCTTCCTGCTCCTCTGCATGATCACCCCCATCGCCTGGCTGGAGAGGAATCCGACCTACAAGGAGATGAAGGAGGAACTCTCGCAGAAGGATCTTTCGACATTCGGTTTCCTCGGCTATCCGGTTCTTCAGGCGGCGGACATCATCATGTACAAGGCCTACGGCGTCCCGGTCGGCGTCGACCAGCTCCCCCATGTCGAACTGACACGCGAAATCGCCCGCCGTTTCAATTTTCTCTATGGAGAGATCTTTCCCATCCCGGAGCCGCTCATTGCGGAGGTCCCGAAGCTTCTGGGCATGGACGGGCGGAAGATGAGCAAGTCTTATGACAACGCGATCTTCATGAGCGATCGGGGCGATGATTTGAAGAACAAGGTCGGCGCGATGTTCACCGATCCCCAGCGGCAGCGCAAGAGCGACCCGGGCCGCCCCGAACTCTGCAACGTTTACACCTTTCACAGGCTCTATTCGACGCCGGAGACGGTCGTGGAGATCGCCCCCGCATGCAGAAGCGCAAGCATCGGCTGTATCGAATGCAAGCGGCGCCTGGCCGGGGCGGTCGCGGAGGGCATGGGGCCAATCCATGAGCGGCGGGACCACTACGTGCGCCATCCCGAAGAGATCCGGGCGATCATCGAGGATGGCAATCTCCGGGCCGGCCGGGTCGCCAAGGCAACGCTGGTCGAGGTGCGGGAGCTTATGAAAATTAGCCATGAGCTATGAAATCAAGCTCGACATCTTTGAGGGGCCGCTGGACCTCCTGCTCTATCTCATCCGGAAAAATGAGATCGACATCTACAATATTCCCATTTCCCTGATCACCGAGCAGTATCTTTCCTACCTCGACATCATGCGCTCTCTCAACCTGGACCTCGCCGGGGAATATCTGGTGCTGGCCGCGACGCTCATCCATATCAAGTCGAAGCTGCTGCTGCCGCCCGCCGAGACGGAAGGCGAGGAGGAGGAAGCGGAGGACCCCCGGGCAGAGCTGGTCCAGCAACTGCTGGAATATCAGGCATTCAAGGAGGCGGCGCTCCAACTCGATGGACGGTCTCTCCTGGAACGGGATGTTTTCAAGCGTGGCGCCCCCTCGGAGGAGCCGCCCCCGCTCACGGAGGAGGAGGAACTGGATGATGACACGCTGGTTGAGGTCGATGTCTTTGAACTCGTTTCGGCCTTCCGCCGGATAGTCGCCGGCCTCGACCTCAAGGAGGATCTGGAGATCGATTCCGAAAAGATGTCACTGACGGACAGGATCAATGAAATCATGGAGAGACTGACGGAACAGGGGCCGGTGACCTTTACCGAGCTTCTCGGCGAGCGAAGGGACCGGCGGCGGATCATCTATACGTTTCTTGCAATCCTGGAACTCATGAAGCTGCGGATGGTCAAGGCTTACCAGTCGGGGCCCTTTGAGGCGATCAGGCTGTTTCCGGCCGTGGAGGAATGATGGCGGCTTCCTAAAAGGTCCGGATGCTGCGTTGCTCATCACCCTTCGTCGTTGCAGCGTATGTCAAAATACGCTTCACTCCTCAGGGTTCGCGCGCCTTGCCTGCGGAGTTTTTTATGAAGCCGCCCGGGATTCAGGGTTTTGGAGATTATTTACGATGACATCAATAATGGACGAAAAAGTTGCAATCATCGAGGCGCTCATTTTTGCATCTGAAGCGCCGCTGGCGGTGGAACGGATTGCCGATGTTCTGCCCGATACGGAAAAGAAGGAGATCGTTTCGCTTCTGGAACAGCTCTCAGAGGATTATGAAGAACGGGGAGGCGGGATCTGCCTCAGCGAAGTGGCCGGCGGTTACCAGTTCAGGACGAGAGCGGATCTGGCCCCCTGGCTCCGGAAATTGAAGGCGGGCCGGCCCAGCATGCTTTCTCCTGCCGCCATGGAGACCCTGGCCGTGGTCGCCTACCGCCAGCCGATCGTCAAATCAGAGATCGACCGGATCCGCGGCGTCGATGCGAGCGGTGCCCTGAAGGGGCTTCTGGAAAAGAAGATCGTGAGGATCGTGGGAAGGAAAGACGTTCCCGGGAAGCCGATCATTTACGGAACCACCCGAAAGTTTCTCGAGGTTTTCAACCTGAAGGATCTTTCCGAATTGCCGACCCTCAGGGAGATGAAGGATTTTCAGGGACAACAGGAGTTGAGCGGCGGGACAACACAGGGGGACATTGTGCCGCAAGGTGTCCTCAATCCACAGGAATCGGGTGAAGGGTCAGGAACCTATTCCGGAAACCCGCGGGGATTGAGTGACGCGTCGGAGGACCTAAACCGCAAGCCCGAAGAGACCGAGTGACGGGGCGGGGACATGTACGTGTCTCCGGAACAAGAGGCAGCCAGGAGATGAACGAGTGAAAGAACGCTTGCAGAAAATCCTCTCACAGGCCGGCGTCGCGTCGCGCCGTGCAGCGGAAAAGATGATTGCCGAAGCCCGGATCAGCGTCAACGGGGTCGTGGTGACCGAACCGGGGACGAAGGCGGATTCCGATCGCGACGAAATCCGTGTGGACGGCAGGCTGATCTCCTGCGATGTTGACCAGATCTATATCCTCCTCCACAAGCCGCAGGGGGTCGTGACGACCTTGAGCGACCCGCAGGGGCGGCCGATCGTGACGGATCTCCTGGAAGGCGTCACGGAACGGGTGTTTCCCGTGGGACGCCTGGACTATGATTCGGAGGGGCTCCTCATCCTGACCAACGATGGCGAGTTTGCACAGCGGCTCCAGCATCCCAGTTACGGGATTCCAAAGACCTACCGCGTCAAGGTGGAAGGCAACCCCGGAAAGGGGGAGATTCAGGCCCTGGGCAACGGGATCGATCTTTCGGATGGAAGATTCGCCCCCATGAACGTGAGCCTCGAAAAAACGAACCGGGAGAGCGCCTGGCTCCGGATGACCATTACAGATGGACGGAATCGCGTGATCCGGCGGGCATTCGAGCTCCTGGGTCACCCTGTTTGCCGCCTGGTCCGCGTTGCCGTCGGAGATGTCACTCTCAACGGCGTTCGCGAAGGCGCCTGGCGCCGGCTGACCAAGGTGGAGGTGGACCGCCTCCTTGTCCAGGCCGGAGGCCGGAAACCCCGAAACCGGACTGATAACGCCCTGCCTTCTCTGACCGCCAAAAAGACTAGAAAGCCCGGTTGACAGTGCCTGGCCTGATAAAAAGGGGGTCGCAGTTTTGAAAACTGCAACCCCCTTGGTTTTGTCTGGTGGGTCGTATGGGAATCGAACCCACGACCAACGGATTAAAAGTCCGCTGCTCTACCGGACTGAGCTAACGACCCCGGATTTTGAACCGAAGCTCCTAACAGGAACGGTGTTCCCTTGTCAAGCGCTAATCTGTGAAGAGCCCGCGTGATTCCCGCCGTCTCTCAGTCCGCGAAGGGGTCGGCGAGGCTGATGGTTTCATCCCGATCCGGTCCCACCGAGACGAGGACCAGCCGAACTCCCGCCAGGGTCTCCAGCCGTTCGATATAGCGCCGGGTATTTCGGGGGAGCTCTTCGATTCGCTTTGCCTGCCGGATGTCTTCGGTCCAGCCGTCCAACTCCTCATAGACCGGACGGCACTGTGCCAGGGTGCGCAGGTTGGCGGGGACGGATTCGGCGAACTCCTCGCGCTCCGTGCGGTAGCCGGTGCAGATCTTCAGCTTTTCTATCCCGGTCAGGACGTCGAGCTTGGTCAGGGCGATCCCGGTAATGCCGGAGACGCGGGCAGCATGGCGGACGAGAACCATGTCGAGCCAGCCGCAGCGGCGCTTTCGGCCCGTCGTTGCCCCGAATTCCTGCCCGACCTGCTGAAGTCTGGTCCCGGTTTCATCCTTGAGTTCCGTCAAAAAGGGGCCTTCCCCCACCCGTGTCGTGTAGGCCTTGCAGATTCCGACCACCGATCCGATGGCCTGCAGTCCCACGCCGGTCCCGCAGGCGGCGTTTGCGGCGACGGTGTTGGAAGAGGTGACATAGGGGAAAGTGCCGTGGTCGATGTCGAGGTGTGATCCCTGGGCTCCCTCAAAGAGAACCCTTTTTCCCTTCGCGATCTCCTTTTGCAGCAGGAGGGAACAGTCGGCCGCATAAGGCCGGATGGCGTCGGCATAAACCCGGTACTCTTCCCAGATCTCCGTGCTGTCGATCGGCTCTTCCCCGAAGAGCTTCGTCAGATAGAAGTTCTTCTCCTCAACGTTCCGATCCAGCTTTTCCCGGAAAACCTCTTCGTCGAGGAGATCGCAGACGCGGATGCCGACCCGCGCGATCTTATCCTCGTAGGCCGGTCCGATGCCCCGGCCGGTCGTGCCGATCTTCTTGCCGACGCCGTGCGATTCCCGCGCGACATCGATCCGCCGGTGGTACGGCATGATGACATGCGCCTTCTCGCTTAAAAAAAGCGGGGTGTTTTCGGGAAGCAGGCCGCGCTCCCGGAGGCTGTCGAGCTCCGCGATCAGAACCTGGGGGTCCACGACGACGCCGTTGCCGATCAGGCAGATCTTGCCCGCGTGGAGAATGCCGGAGGGGATGAGGTGCAGGATGGTCTGTTTCCCACCAACGACCAGGGTATGGCCGGCGTTGTTTCCCCCCTGGAACCGGGCGATCACATCGGCATGCTCCGCATAAATATCGACAATCTTTCCTTTACCTTCGTCACCCCACTGGGTGCCGACGACCACCACGTTCGCCATGCGACGATTCTCCAATCTGATTTTGACGAATTTTCAAAAAATCTTTACATCTCCAGTTCGGTGACAGAGATGACATGCGGCAGCTTTCGAAGCTTGTCGATGACGTCCGGCGAAACCACGCTGTCGGTGCCAAGCACGACCATGGCCTGTCCATCGACCTGTTCGCGGCTCAGGTGGAAACGCGCGATATTGACCGCGTTCTGGCCGAGGATCGTGCCGATGTTGCCGACGACTCCGGGCTTGTCGGTGTTGTAGAGGACGAGCATCCGTCCCTCCGGGATGACCTCAACCGTGAATTTGTTGATCCGGACGATCCTCGGTTCCTGCCGTCCGAAAATGGCGCCGGCGGCCAATATGGTTTCTTTCGCGGTTTTGACGGTCACTGAGATCATGCTGGTGTAATCCTTTACCTCGCTGCTCTTCGTTTCGATCACCCGTATGCCTCGCTCCTTGGCGACAAAGGGGGCATTGATATAGTTCACCCCCTCGTTGAGAATCGGGGTCAGCAGACCTTTGAGCAGAGAGATGGTGATGGGGGCGACATTGTAGTTAAGGATCTCCCCGCTGTATTCGACGGTCAGCTCCTCGATTCCTCCGGAGACGAGCTGGGCCTCGAACTTGCCCAGTTTCTCCGCCAACGTCAGGTAGGGGCGGATGACGGAGAGGATTTCGGCGCTCACCGACGGGAAGTTCACGGCGCCCTTGATCTCGCCCGTCGTCAGGTAGGCGCTGACCTGTTCGGCGACGGCGACCGCCACGTTGATCTGCGCCTCATCCGTCGAGGCGCCGAGGTGGGGGGTGCAGATGACGTTGTCGAGACCGATGAGGTCCATGTTCTTCGTCGGCTCCTCCATGAAGACGTCGAGAGCGGCGCCGGCGACCTTGCCCGAGACGAGGGCGTCATAAAGATCCTTCTCGTCGATGATTCCGCCCCGTGCGCAGTTGATGACGTAAACGCCTTTCTTCATTTTTGCGAAGGCCGCCGCATTGATCAGTCCGCGGGTCTCTTTCGTCAGCGGCGTATGCACGGTTATAAAATCCGCCGTCTGGAAGATCTCGTCCACCGATGCGAGCGTAAAACCCGACTTTTCCGCCGTTTCCGGCGAGATAAACGGATCGTATGCGATGACCTTCATCTTGAGCCCCAGGGCCCGATCGGCCACGATGCTGCCGACGCGGCCGAGTCCGATGACGCCAAGGGTCTTGTTCATCAATTCATGTCCCGTGAATTTGCTCTTCTCCCACTTGCCCGCCTTCATCGACGCCGTGGCCTGCGGGATGAACCGGACCAGGGAGAGCATCATCGAGATCGCGTGTTCTCCGGTCGTGACGGCGTTGCCGCCGGGGGTGTTCATGACGACGATTCCCCGCCTGCTGGCGGCCGGGATGTCCACGTTGTCCAGGCCGATGCCGGCGCGGCCGACGACCTTGAGCCGTCCAGCGAGATCGATGATTTCCTGCGTCACCTTCGTGGCGCTGCGGATGACCAGGGCGTCATAATCCTTGATCACCGCTTTCAATTCGTCGGCGGTCATCTTGGTTCTCACGTCCACCTCAATGCCCGGCGTCTTCTTGAATATTTCGACTCCTTCTTCGGACAGGTTATCGCTGATCAGCACTTTCTTCATGGGTCTTAAGCCTCCTTATAAGGGCAGTCTATAACGTGGCGACCTTCTCCCGGTAAATCTTCTCCAATTCGTCCAAAGCTGTCCGCACGTCCTCCCGCTCAATCGTGGGGCCGCACCAAAAACGGAAGCCTGGAGGCGCATCCTTGTAGGAGCTCATGTCATAGGCCGCTTTCCGCTTTCCCATTTCACTCGCGATCCCCTTGAGAAACTTTGCCTGTTCCTCGTTGGGCAGGGCGCTAACTTTCGGGCTGATGACAGAAAGACAGACGGAGGTATTGGAACGGCTCTCCGGAGTCTGGGCCAGGAAGGCGATCCAGTCGTTCTTCGCGACCCACGACTCGACCACGGCCAGATTTGCCATGCTCCTGGCGAAGAGTCCTTCGAGACCGATGCCGTCCGCCCACTTCAGCGCGTCCAAGTAATCTTCAACGCAAAGCATGGACGGGGTGTTGATCGTATCCCCTTGGAAGATCCCTCCGTTGATCTTTCCTTTTGCCTTCATCCGGAAGATCTTGGGAAGCGGCCAGGGCGGATCGTAGGATTCCAGACGCGCGACGGCGCGGGGGCCGAGAACAAGCATCCCGTGGGCGGCTTCTCCGCCGAGGCATTTCTGCCAGGAGAAGGTGGCCACATCGATCTTTGTCCAGTCGATCGGCATTGCGAAAGCGGCGCTCGTCGCGTCGCAGAGGGAGAGCCCCTCGCGGTCGGCCGGGATCCACTCCCAATTCGGGACTTTTACGCCGCTGGTCGTCCCGTTCGCAACGAAGACAACGTCGTTGTCCCAGCGAACCGCGGCGAGATCGGGGAGTTTTCCATAATCCGCCTTGAGGATCGTGGGGTTCAGTTTCAACTGTTTGGCGATATCGGTGGCCCACCCCTCGGAGAAGCTTTCCCAGGTCAGAACGGTGACCGGCCGGGGGCCCAAAAGGCTCCACAAGGCGGCTTCAAATGCCCCCGTATCCGAGGCGGGCATGATGCCGACGAGGTAATTTTCGGGAATGCCGAGGATCCTTTTGGTCTCCTGGATGGCGCGGAGCAGCTTTTCTTTTCCCAGGGCGGAGCGATGGGAACGGCCCACCGCGGCCTCCTTCAGGGCGTCAAGAGCCCAGGCCGGTCTCTTGCTGCAGGGACCGGAGGAAAAATGGGGGTTGTTCATGGATGAGTTCCTTTCGTGAAGTAAAATTAGGTCAATACAAACCGACGGGTTCGGAACATATCAGCATCGGGACGATTACTCAAGCGTTTTTGGGGCGATTGATACCGGATCGGATCTTATCCGACTTTATGAGACTCTGATGCCATCCCAGGGATGGTCGGGATCGGCATGCGCATGGATCGACGTTTTCGATTCCCAGCTTCTTAACCCGCTATTTGTAAAGGCACCTTCCATTGGTAAAGTTTCCCCCAAGTCCGGACCGCTGCGTTTTCTTTCAACGGATCACCGGGACCGGGGTGTTCTGATTGTGTTTCGTTCCGTCGCCCAATTGGCCAGATAAGTTCAGCCCCCAGGTCCATACCGATCCGTCTTCCTTCAGCGCTGCCGTTTGATAACTGCCCGCAGCGATGGCCTTCACCCCCGTCAAACTGCTCACCTGAACCGGGGTGGTCTTATTGGCCGTCGTCCCATCGCCCAGTTGGCCGTACTCGTTAGATCCCCAGCCCCATACCGATCCGTCTTCCCTCAAGGCGACCGT
>JAHFBU010000012.1:0-738 GCA_023249795.1 Syntrophaceae bacterium | reverse complement strand
ATATCGGTTGACGCCGCGGACGGAAAAAAGTATGTATCCGAAAACATCCGGAAACAGACGGAGGTCGGCCGTGAAAAAAATAAAAACGCTGTTTTTTTGCCAGAATTGCGGTCAGCAGTCCCCGAAATGGCTGGGCCGGTGCCCCTCCTGCGGCGAATGGAACCGTTTTGTCGAAGAGGAGGTTCGGGATACCGATGCGGCCCGTCCGTCCGATGTCCGTTTTGACGGCGTTCCGCAGTCCATCGAGGCCATTACGGCCGATGAGGGGGAGCGGCTCCGGACGGGGATCGCCGAACTGGACCGCGTCCTGGGCGGCGGAATCGTCGGCGGCTCCGCGATCCTGGTCGGGGGAGATCCCGGCATCGGTAAATCGACGCTTCTCTTGCAGGTTCTCGAAAAACTGGCCGGCCGGGGCCTGCCGGTGCTCTACGTCTCCGGCGAGGAGTCGGCCCGACAGATCAAGCTCCGGGGAAAGCGGCTCGGTGCGTCCTCGAAGGAGCTCATGATCCTCGTCGAGGTCGAACTGGAAAACATCCTGAGCCGCATCCAGGAGGTGAAACCCGCCGCCGTCGTCATTGATTCCATCCAGACGGTCTATTCTCCGGTTCTCTCCTCCGCGCCGGGAAGCGTGGGGCAGGTGAGGGAGACATCGGCGAGACTCATCCTCCTCGCCAAGAAGACGGGCATTCCGATCTTTCTGGTCGGCCATGTCACAAAGGACGGTTCGATCGCCGGGCC
>JAHFBU010000185.1 GCA_023249795.1 Syntrophaceae bacterium | reverse complement strand
CACCTTGAAATAGGGCAACCTCTTCGATCCGACCTGGACGCGTTGGCCGGTCTTCGGGTTCTTTCCCAGGTAGGGGGAATAATCACGGACCGTGAAGCTCCCGAACCCCCGGATCTCAATCCTCTCCCCTTCCTGAAGGGCATTCATGAATCCGTCGAACACGAGATTAACGATGTCAAACGCCTCTTTCCCGCTGAGTTGTTCCTTTTCGGACAGTTGCACGATCAAATCGGATTTCTTCATAACGCGCCGCTCCTAAGGTTCTTTCGGCATGAACACCCATAACAGGCTGTAGATGAGTAATCCCGTGCCGAAGCAAAAAAAGAATAATGAAAATATTACCCGCCAGGTCCACGAAGGGAGAGGTGTATGCTTCCCCAGCCCTCCACAAACGCCCCCGATCCACCGGTCATCTTTCGCCCTGGATAGCGTCCGAAACCAATTCTGCCCACCCATGACCCTTCCCTTTCCACGATCCATCGCAATGTTTCCGGAGCGCCCATCATGGCGGCACACGGCTTCAGGATCCTTTCGTCTGAAGAGTATGGTTTCTTATATACATAAAGATTCGCAACTGCAAACTATTTTCGCATGCCTCCCCAATCGGACTCCTCCCGCCGGCGCTGAAAAAGAGATGGAACTTTGCCTGGGAATAGTGGTACATGATCGCCGGTTTTGAACAAGCGTGATTCGACCCGGGAGGGACCACTGATGAACATTCGTTTCAGCAACAAGAGAACCATCATCCTGCTCGTCTTTTTTATGTTGCTCATTCTCGGACCGTATGGCGACAGCCGCGTCTCCGCCATCGATCGCGGCACATACAAGAGTCTGAAGACCTTCAGCGATGTCCTGGACATCGTGGAGAAAAACTACGTGGATCCCGTGGAGACGGAAAAGCTTCTGCAGGGGGCGATCGATGGAATGATCAAATCCCTCGATCCCCACAGCACATTCATGACGGCGGAGATGTACAAGGAACTGGAAACAGGCACGCGTGGAAGCTTCGACGGCATAGGAACCGAGATCGACATTCTGAAGGGCATCCTCACCGTCGTCTCCCCAATCGAGGATACCCCCGCCCACAACGCGGGGATCAAACCGGGCGACCAGATCATCAAGATCGATGGAAAACCGACCAACGACATCACCATCATGGATGCCGTCAAACAGCTCAGGGGACCTAAGAACACAAAGGTGACCCTCACGATCCTGCGCGAGGGGTTGGCCAAGCCGATCGATATCGTGATCACCCGGGGAACCATCCCGATCCGGAGCATCAAGTGGAAGATATACGACGGAAACATTGCACATATCCGGCTTTTCCAGTTTCATGAAAAGACCAGCGGCGACCTGAAAAAGGCCCTCCGGGAGATCGAAACCAAGGCCGGCCCCTTGAAGGGAATTGTCCTCGACATGAGAAACAACCCCGTCGGGCTGCTGAACCAGTCGATTGAGGTGTCGGACGCCTTCCTGAAGTCGGGGGTCATTGTCTCCACGCGCGGCCGCGCCAAGGGCATGGAGAGCGTGGCCGAAGCAAGGGACGACGGGGATGAGCCGGCCTGCCCGATGGTCGCGCTGGTCAATGAGGGGACGGCCAGCGCCGCGGAGATCGTCTCCGGCGCGCTGCAGGACAACGGGCGGGCGGTCGTCATCGGAACCCAGACCTTCGGTAAGGGTTCCGTGCAGACCGTCATTCCCCTCGAGGACGGCGCCGCCCTGAAGCTGACAACGGCCAAGTATTACACCCCCAAGGGACGGTCCATCCAGGCGGAGGGGATCACCCCCGACATCGTGGTGAAGCTCATCCGGCCGGCGGAGGAGAAGGAGGATGCCGACAACCACCTGCTCCGGGAGAAGGATCTCAAGGGGCACATCAAATCGGCCCAGGAAAACGACATCAAGGCGGACGAGGCGAAGAAGGATAAGGATAATCTGGATCAGGACAACCAGTTGAAAAACGCCATCGACATCCTCAAGAGCTGGGACATTTTGAAAAAGAACATGAAGGGGTAAGCGGCACCGGGGAAATAGGAATGAAACAGGTTTTTAGAGAGACGTGAAGAAATTTCCGTTCCTGGCGGTGGTCATTGCCGCCGCCCTCATCGCGGCGGTTGTCCTTTTCCTGGAAAGGGCGGATCAACGCCCGGACGGCTCAGATGTCCGGAGAGGCCCCGGAAAGGAAACCCCGAAAAAGGCATCAACGGGGAAACCATCGATACCTGGCTTGGCGCCGACGCCGCCGGGGACCACACACAGAGGTCGTCTGGTAGCCGTCATCATCGATGACATCGGCTTCGATCTGCGGGTAGCTGAGGAGATGGCCGGCATCCCGGCGCCCATCGCCTTCGCCGTTCTCCCCCACGCCCCCCATGCCGCGGAGGCAGCCAAATTGCTCCATGCGGCCGGAAAGGAGATCCTTCTCCACCTGCCGATGGAACCCCGCTCTTATCCGGAGGAATCGCCGGGCCCGGGAGCGCTTATGGCAAACATGGACGATGGAGAGATCCGGAGCCTGATTCGGGAGGATCTGGCTGCCGTTCCCTTTGTTTCGGGGGTGAACAACCATATGGGTTCGCGCTTCATGGAGGACGGGGACAGGCTCGCGGTCGTGATGGGGGAGCTGAAGAAGAGAGACCTTTTTTTCGTTGACAGCCGAACCACCGCCGATTCCCGGGGCAGGGAATCGGCCGGACGGATGGGCGTCCGATTTGCGGCAAGGGACGTTTTCATCGATTCTGCTCCGGGTTATGAGATTGCCCTGGATAACCTGACCGGTGCGTTACGGCAGGCACGAAGAAACGGCGGGCCGGTGCTGATGATCGGCCATCCCCATAAGGATACGGTGCGGGCGATCCGCGATGCCCTGCCCATCTGGCGGAAGGAAGGTATCACGATGATCCCCCTCTCGGCCTGCATCCCAAAGGAAAATATCAGATGATTCGGAAATCTCTCCGAAAAACAGGTTTGGCTTTATTCATAATTCTGCTCCTTTCCGGATGCGCCGGCTTCCCGGTCCGGGAAGGTGCGGCCCCCCTGCCGCCGCCCGCGGCCGCCTTGCCGGCCACCGCGGCCTATCATTTCACGCTGAGCATCCTTCAAGCCCTCAATGACAACGTGGATGAGGCCATACTGGAAATGGGAGAGGCGCTCCGCATCGATCCCGACTCCCCTTACCTGGCGGATGAACTCGCGCTGCTCTACATGGATAAGGGAGATGTGGAGCAGGCACTTGCAATCTGCAAGAAGACCCTGCAGAAATATCCGGATGACATCGACACCCGTCTCCTGCTGGGCGGTCTCTATCTGAACCAAAAAGAGTTCCCCGGCGCCGCCGGCGAATACCGACGGGTCATCGAACTGGCGCCGAAGAACGCCGTCGCCCGCTTCTACCTTGGAACGAGCCTCGCCGACATGAAACAGTTGGACGAGGCGGCCGCCGCGTTTGAGGAACTCCTCAAGATCGAACCCGATCACTTCATGGGGAATTATTACCTGGCCAAAATCTATTCCGGGATGAAACGATACGACGAGGCGGAGGCCCAGTTCAGGAAAACCCTGGAGATTCGTCCCAAGTTCGAATCGGCCATGATCGACCTTGCCTTCCTCTATGAGGGGCAGCGCAAGATCCCCCAGGCGATCGAGGTCTATCGGAATTTCGTCGCCCTCTTTCCCACCCGGTACCAGGCGCGGATCAAGCTGGGCGAACTGTACCTGCAGGAACGACGATACGACGAGGCGGAAAAGGAGTTCCAGGAGGTCCTCAAGGTGGACGGCGACAACCGGGAGGCGCGAATGACTCTCGCGCTGATTGATCTGGAGAGGGGGCGGCACCAGAAGGCCGCCGACCTCATGGCCGGCCTCGTGCGGGAATACCCGACGGAGTACAAGATCGTGTATCTGCTCGGCACGATCTATGAGGAAATCAAGGTTTACGATAAGGCATTGGAAACCCTGCGGGGTATCCCCGCTTCATAGGAACATTTCGGACGTGCCCAGATGCGCATCGGGATGATTCTGAAAAAACAGCGGAGGACAACCGAGGCCGTCGACTCCCTGCGCCA
>JAHFBU010000184.1 GCA_023249795.1 Syntrophaceae bacterium | reverse complement strand
AAAGCCTCCGGCTTTTTTCCAGAGATTCGCGCATTTCGTTGATTTCGGTCAGATCCTGAAAGACGATGATGTTTCCGATGGTCAGCCCCTGCGGATCACGCAGAGGCGACAGGGAGCCCCCCAGGCTCAGGCTCCGCCCGTCACCGGTCAGAAACGTCTGTTCAAAACGCATTCTCGCTGCCTGCCAATGCCCGTCCGTGCTCTTCTCAATCGGAAGGGTCGGAAAATCCGGAAAGACCTCGGAGATGATCCTGTTTTCGACCTCCCTGAATGAAAGGCCGGTGATCTCGGCGGCGGCGCGGTTGAAGGATTTGATCTGTCCCCCCATGTTGACCGTCAGGATGCCCGTATCCACCGATTCGATGATGCTCCGGTACAGCAGGTCGAGCTGGACGAAGGCGCTCTGTCTCTCCGCGAGAAGGAGCCTCGTCTTTTTTTCCTGTTCGACGACGAAGCTCGTCAGGAAGGCGATGAAATAAAACGAGAGGATATGGGTGACGATCCTCATGAAGACATATCCGGCATTCGGGAGGTAATCCTGCATGAAAGTCGAAAAGACCGGATAAATCACCCCGTAGAACTCCAGTTCGACGAAAAGTCCATAAAAGATCCCTGCCGCGGAAGCGATGATCAGACCGCCGCGTCTTCCCAGAAAAAGGACGGAATAGATGATGACCAGGGGATAAAAAACCGAGTAGAGGCTGTGGACGCCGCCGGTGGCATAAACAACTGCCGTAATCAGAATGACATCACAGAGGCTCTGGAAGTAGATATTAAATACGAGACTGCGGACAAATTTGAGCAGAATGAGATAAATGATGGAAAGGATGTAGGTCAGGAGAATCGTCTTGAAAAAGGCGGACGCCGAGATCGCCGAAAGGGTTTGCATCCCCTTGAGTTCGACGAAGGTGGCGATTGCGAGAAGAAACGTGACGATGGCGATCCTCGACAGCATCAACCAGCGCAGGCGCAACATCACATTTTCAGGAAATGGCTTGCTGTCGGTCATTCGAACTCACAACCCCTTTTGCAACCGAATAAAGTTTCACAACGAACATAGCAACAGGCTACTTTCAGTTCGGGAAAAAGTCAACAGGGTTCACAGGATTTACGGGGGAAAGGAAAGTCTCTATTGACAAAGAAGGCGCTATGTTCCTATGATCCC
Source organism: Syntrophaceae bacterium (assembly GCA_023249795.1). Classification (GTDB taxonomy): domain Bacteria; phylum Desulfobacterota; class Syntrophia; order Syntrophales; family UBA5619; genus UBA5619. The sequence goes on along the minus strand of JAHFBU010000184.1, from coordinate 2,902 downwards.
AGCCGCTGTACCTTTATGTCTTCTCAACACCGGTCTTCCGAAGAAACCTGTTCTCGGATGAAGGCGACACAGCGATGATCAGACCGTTTCTCCCTCTGACCGCGGCGCTCATGGCGGGTATAACCTGCGGAAGCCTTGACCGCATTCCCGACCTTCCTGTTTTGGTTTTTCTGGTCATCGTCCTGCTTCTGATTTTCCTTGTTCGTCTGTATAAAAAGCATGAGCTGATCCGTCCATTTCTTCTCCTCTCCTTCCTTCTGTTCGGTATCCTCGACATCAATCTGCACCTTCATCCCTACGTCGGGGGAGATCATATTCGCCGTTTCGTCGGAGATGAAAAAATGGCGGTGGAGGGGATGATCTGTGAGAACCCTCAGGCATCGCCCGAGAAAACGGAACTGGTGGTCGCCGCCTCCCGGATCATCCGGGACGGGAAATATGTTCCCGTTTCGGGCCGCATCCTTCTGAATGTTCGCCTGGAACCCTGCCCTTTCCACTATGGGGATTTCGTCCGTTTCCACACCCGGTTGAGAATCCCGCGGAATTTCCATAATCCCGGAGGATTCGATTACGAAACCCATCTCCGTTTCCGGGAAATTCTGGTGAGGGGGTTCGTGAAAGATGCAGCGGGGATTGTCGTCTTGCGCAGAGAGCAGGGAAATCCGCTCCGGTCCATGCTGGAGCGATTTCGCGACCGGATCCGCAATGCCATTCTGGAGAAGGCCCCGGGAACGGAGGGGAAAATCATTCAGGCGATGATCCTCGGGGATCAGAAGGAGATCCCGAAAGAGGTCATGGAAAAGTTCAACCGGACGGGCACCACGCACATTATCGCCATCTCCGGGTTCAATATCGGCATGGTTGCGGTTTTCGCCCTTTTTCTGATGCGTCTGTGGCTGAGATCGGAGTATCTGCTCCTGAGATGGGACGTGGCCCGGATCTCGGCGCTCTTCGCCATCTTCGTCGTCATCCTCTACACCTTTATTGCGGGTGCCGGCATCTCGGTCGTCCGGGCCTCCATCATGGTGACGGTCTTTCTGGGCGCCCTCGTCATGAACAGGGAGGGTGATCTCTACAACGCCCTGGCCCTGGCCGCGCTTCTTATCCTGATCCCCTCCCCCCATTCGCTTTTCGACATCTCCTTTCAGCTCTCCTTCGCCGCGGTGGCGTCGCTCATCTTTTTTATGCCGAAGTGGCTCGCCCTCTTCCCCGCACCCGCATCCCCGCCGAAAGGGTCCGCCGGTCGGACGCGGGAACGGATTCTGCGCCAGGTCCGGAAAGCCATTCGGGGGATCGTGATGTTCTCCCTTGCTTCCCTCAGCGCAACACTCGGCACCCTTCCGCTGATTCTGCTCTACTTCAACCGCTTGTCACTCGTTACGCTCCTGGCAAACCTCATCTGCGTACCGATCCTCGGCATCCTGGCGATCCCGGTCTGCATGCTCATCATCCTGGCCGTACCGCTCTCGGCCGCACTCGCCGGATGGGTCATCAAGGTTTCCGAACTGATCGTTCAGCTCTCCCTCTATTTCGTTGACCGTCTGGCCGCCCTTCCCTGGGCCTCCGTTTATGTTTCCACCCCCACCCTGCCGGAAATCGGGGCCTTTTATCTCCTGCTGATCTGGGGCGGTCTCCTGCTCATGCGCCCCACGGCAAAGCCGGAGTCGGACACGATCAAATATCGATCCCTCCTGATGAAGGCGATTCCGGCGGCTCTCGTTCTCTTTCTTATCGTTGATGGCATCTATTTCCATATCAGCGGGATTCAGCGGGGACGGCTCTCCTTGACCGCTGTCGATGTCGGCCAGGGAAACAGCATTCTGATCCGTTTTCCCGGCGGGAAGAAGATGCTCGTCGACGGAGGCGGCTTCTTCGACGACAGCTTCGATATCGGGCAATTCGTGCTGGCCCCCTACCTCTGGCATGAGCGGATCTCCCGGATCGATACGGTGGTTCTGACGCATCCCCACCCGGACCACCTGCAGGGGCTCCCGTTCATCCTGGAGAACTTTCATGTCCGGGAGGTGTGGACCAACGGTGATACGACCGATACGGGGCTTTACCTGCGCTTCAGACAAATCATCCGGGAGAAGGGCATCATTCTGCGGACCCTGTCGGACGCCTCTTCCGACGTGGCGTATGGAGGCGTTCGCGTTCGGATATTGAATCCCCCGGGAAATTCCTCCGTCCCTCCTGCGCCGGCCGAAAAGAGCGGCGGCCGGGTCTTGGATGCAACCAACAACCGCTCTCTGGTTCTGAAACTCTCTTTCGGCGCACGCCGTTTTCTGCTGCCGGCGGATATCTCGAAGTCGGTCGAGGCTCGTCTGGTCCGCTCCGGCAGCGATCTCAGAAGCGATGTGATCTTTGTGCCCCATCACGGAAGCCGTTACTCAAGCAGCCTTTCCTTTCTGGAGGCGGTGAAGCCTGAGGTCGCCGTGGTCAGTTGCGGTGCGGAAAATGTCTTCCGCGATCCCCATCCGGAGGCCCTCGCGCGGTATGAAGAAATCAAGGCGCGTCTCTACCGGACGGATCGGGACGGGGCCGTCACCATAACGACGGACGGGCAAAGACTCGCCGTGGACGCTTTCAACTCCGCGGCTCCTTGACCGCCAACCTGGTGGCACCGTTCCGCGAGAGGATCATTTCTGTTGCGTTTATCAGACCGGTATGCTATCGGAATGCCCCAATTGATTGGATCAGAGAGGATTTTTAAAGCGATGGAAATCATCACCGCCGTCAGGGGTTTCAAGGATCTCCTACCGCCGGAAACGGACAAGTGGCGGCGCATCGAAGAGACGGCCCATGACGTCTTTCGCGCCTTCGGGTTCAAGGAGATCCGCGTTCCCCTGCTCGAGAAGACGGAGCTCTTCCGGCGCGGGATCGGGGAATCCACCGATATCGT
>JAHFBU010000183.1 GCA_023249795.1 Syntrophaceae bacterium | reverse complement strand
ACGAACAACCCCCTCAATATTGCGCGTCAAAGAAACATGGTCGCCATCAACACCGCTCTTGAGATTGACCTTACCGGTCAGGCCACATCGGATTCGATAGGCGGCAAGTTCTACAGCGGGATCGGCGGTCATCAGGATTTCATGCGCGGTGCAATCATGTCCGAGGGCGGTAGAACCATCCTCGCGATGAAATCCACTGCCATGAAGGATACCGTCTCCCGAATCGTTCCTTCTCTGCGGGAATCCGCCGGCACCACGCTGAACCGTGCGGATGTCCGTTACGTGGTCACTGAGTACGGCATCACCTATCTCCACGGGAAAAATATTCGGGAAAGGGCAATGTCGCTCATTTCCATTGCCCATCCGAAATTCAGACCATGGCTTATCGAAGAGGCGAAGAAACGGGGAATCATTTATCAAGATCAGGCATTCATTCCGGGAGAACGGGGCGAGTATCCGGAAAATCTCGAGACCCATCGAACCACCCAATCAGGCCTGCAATTATTTTTGCGTCCTGTCAAAATCAGCGATGAACCGCTTTTGAAGGATTTTTTCTACTCCTTGTCCGAAAGCAGCCTGAACCGTCGTTTTCTGTCCATTCGCAACGACATGCCGCACGAGCGGCTCCAGGACTTTGTGGTCATAGACTACAAGCGAGAGGTGGTTATTTTGGCGGTTTTAGGGTCTTCGGATAATGAGCTTATCGTGGGTGTGGGACAGTACAGTATTGACGAGAAATCCCATTCTGCGGAGGCGGCCTTCACCGTCCGCGATGATTACCATGACCGGGGCATCGCGCAGGAGATGCTCTCCTACCTGACCTATCTTGCCAAAAGGGAAGGTCTCCTCGGTTTTACGGCCGAAGTTCTGATAGACAACAAAGCGATGTTGCACGTTTTTGAAAAAGGTGGCTTCGATATCAAGAAAAAAAGCGAGGCCGGGGTTTACGATTTGAAAATGGCCTTCCGCAGATAGGCAGATAAATCGGAATCGTGGAAATAGAGAAAATCCAGGTCGGAACAGTGGACAAGTTTGTAGTCACATCGCTGCGTGAGGGCGCGGGCAAGACAAGCCTTATCATCGGGATTGCGAAGGTTCTGAACCGGAAGATCGGCTATCTCAAACCTTTGGGCGAAAGATTCGTCTATCGCAAGAAGAGACTCTGTGACTATGATGCGGTTTCGATTGCGAACATTTTTGGTCTTGAAGAAAGTCCGGATGAATTGAGCATTGGCTTTCACCACGCCAAGCTCACCTACATGCTGGACGAAATAACCACCCGCGAAAAACTTCACGAACTTACGGTCAGTTTTGGGAACGGCAAGGAGCTCTTCTTTGTGGAGTGCGGAAAGGACTTGAGCTACGGTGTATCGGTTCACCTGGACGCCCTTACGCTCGCCCGGGACCTCCAGGCCCAATTAATCGTGGTTGTCAGTGGGGATGAGGATGCCATTCTCGATGACGTCATCTTTTTTAAAAAACACATCCAGGTTGCTGATGTCCGCTGCAAGGGAATCATCATCAACAAGGTTGCCAACGTCACCGATTTCTGCGAAACGCGCCTGCCGAAGATTCAACGGCAAGGCATCGACGTGCTTGGGGTGATCCCTTATTGCAGGGAACTCTCCTTTTACTCCGTCGGCCATCTGGCGGATTGCTTGTTCGCAAAGATCATTGTCGGGGAAGCACACTTGAACCGGACCGTCAGGAGCATCTTCATAGGGCCGATGTCCGTAGATGTGGCACGGATGAACCCGCTCTTCAAGGAAGAAGGCAGGGTGGTCGTCACAACCGGCGACCGGCGCCATCTGATCGATGCCGCATTGGAAAGCAACGCCGCCGCCGTCGTCCTGACCAACGATATCCAGCCCCCGATCGATCTCGTCTCGAAGGCCGGAGAGAAGGGGATTCCCCTTTTGCTTGTGTCGGCTGATACCTGCGAGATCGTAAAACTGATCGAAGAGATAGAAACCCTGCCCACTAAGGATGACTTGGGAAAGATCGCGTTGATCGAACGGATGGTCCGCACCCATGTCAATCTTCAGGCCCTGATTCAGCCTTGAGGTGAACATGAATCCGGACGTGTTTCGCGAGTATGACATCAGGGGTGTCGTTGACCAGGATCTGACCCCCGATTTTGTACACCTTCTGGGCAGGGCGATCGGCTCTCATGCCGTCCGTCATGGCGTGCGGACGATGGTCATTGGCCGGGACTGCCGACTCAGTTCGCAGGTGTACCTGGATGCCATATGCCGGGGAATCCTCTCCACGGGCATCCACGTGATCGACATCGGCCTCTCGGCCACCCCCATGCTCTACTTTGCCATCCGCCATTTCGGGACGGAGGGCGGCGTAATGGTGACGGGAAGTCACAATCCGCCGAACTTCAATGGATTCAAGATCTGCATTGGCCCGGACACCATCTACGGAGTGGAAATTCAGGCCCTCAGGCAGATCATCGAAGAGGATTCCTATATTGACGGCGACGGAACTTTTTCCCGCCGGGAAATAGCGGATATCTACCGGGACCATCTGTTTTCCAATGTGAAGATCAAACCCGGCCTCCGAATCGTGATCGACGGCGGCAACGGTGTGGGCGGCTTCTTCGCCCTTCCCTTGCTGAAGCGGCTCGGCTGCCGCGTTACCGACATCTATTGCGATCCGGACGGCAGCTTTCCGAACCACCACCCAGACCCCACCATACCTGAAAATTTACGCGAATTGACCCGCCTGGTCCTGGATGAGCAAGCCGAAGCCGGTATTGCCTACGATGGCGACGCCGACCGGATTGGCGTGATCACCGATCGCGGGGAGGTGCTCTGGGGTGATGAGCTGCTGTTGCTCTTCTCCCGTTGCGTCCTGAAGTCAAACCCTGGTGCGGCCATTATCGGCGAGGTCAAATGCTCGCAGAAACTCTTCGACGATATCGCCGGAAACGGTGGGCGGCCGATCATGTGGAAGGCGGGCCATTCGCTGATCAAGGGAAAGATGAAGGAAGAGCATGCCCTGCTGGCCGGAGAGATGAGCGGGCACATCTTCTTCGCGGATCGCTATTTCGGTTTTGACGATGCGATCTACGCCTCTATACGCCTCCTGGAGATCCTTTCCGAATCCGGGATGAAACTGAGCGTTCTCCTCGCCGATGTTCCCAGGACCTACACCACCCCGGAGATCCGGATCGATTGCCCCGACCGGATCAAAGTAGCCGTTGTGAATGCCGTGCGGGAGCGCTATCGGCGAACCCATCACATCATCGATATTGATGGTGTGCGTGTCACCTTCGGCGACGGCTGGGGGCTTCTGAGGGCATCCAACACGCAGCCCGTATTGGTCCTGCGCTTCGAAGCGGCCACGCCGGAACGATTGGCGGCCATCCGTGGCGAGATGGAATCCATCCTGGATGATGTTTTGAAATCGATGGCGCGACCGATATAGGAATAAAGATCTACGCAAAATCCTTATTGACAAATTAACTCTTTAAAGTCTAAAGAAAAAATCAATATTGGAAACAAGCGCAAGTGGAATGAGAACCCTAAAACAATCTGCTCAACTCAATTATAACGGGAAGAGGAGGAAGAGATATGAAAGGGAAATTTCTGTGCGTCTTGATAACTCTTCTCTTTGCTGTTCCGGTCTTGTCATTTGCAACTCCAAATATAACCCAAGTTTCTTATCGTGAAACATCAGGCTCTGTCAGCCCTTCAGGCGCCTGGGAAGAGATATTTACCGTTTACTCTGCGGGTCTTACCTTCGTGCGCACCGGACATAGAGCATCGACTACCGTTAATACAGGCTCTTGGACGATTAACGGTTACGGAACCAATGAAGTACAGTTGTTAAGGGATCTGTCGGGTGCAGGCGTTTACGGAGTCGTGAAAACCGGCGAGGAAGGAGCTAAGATTGGTGGTGGGATAAATGTCTATACCATACAATACGACAATGGGGATGTAAGGGAAGTTACGCTTAACTCCGGGTACACCTACAACAATCCTGAACTCATTATAACACCGGTCAATACCTATATTGCCAACGTTCCACTGCCTGCCGGCGCATCAAATAGATATAAAACAGAC
>JAHFBU010000011.1:1102-14773 GCA_023249795.1 Syntrophaceae bacterium | reverse complement strand
GCTGTTGAAGTGGATGAGCCCGGCGACCATCTCCTTGCCCGTTCCCGACTCGCCGGTGATGAGGACCGTCGCCTCCGATGGGGCGACCTGGGCCGCGGTGTCCAGGAGCCGGGTCATCGCGGTGGAGCGTCCGATCAGATGCCTCCGGTCGAAGCGATCGCCCAGGCTCTCTTTCAGGAGGCGGTTCTCCTCCTTGAGCCAGCTGTGCTCCGTCGCCCGCTTCAGCGTGAGGTGGAGTTCGTCAAAATCGAGAGGCTTGGTCAGGTAGTCGTAAGCCCCTTTCTTAAGCGCCTCCACGGCCGTCTCCACGGATGCATAGGCCGTCATGATGACAACGGGGATCGCCGGGTTGAAGGCTTTGATTTCGGTTAGCGCCTCGAGGCCGGACACCTTGATCATCCGGATGTCCATCAGAATCAGGTCGAAGGGCCGGCTCTGCACCGCCGCGACGGCGCTTCCGCCGTCGTTGGCCTCCGTAATCGTGTAGCCCCAACCCGAAAGGAGTTTCCGGAGCATCGTCCGGTGGGCAAGGTCGTCATCCGCAACGAGAATCGAAAGGTTTGCCTTCATGAAGGGGTCCCCCTTTCGACGTCCATGTTTATCGGCAGGAGAATGTTCGCCGTTGTGCCTTTGCCGGGTTCGCTCTCCAGGCGGACGTCGCCTCCATGGGCCTCGACGATCTTATGAACGATCGCGAGCCCCAGTCCTGTTCCTGAAGAGCGTGTCGTGAAATAAGGGTCGAAAACCCGGTGGAGATCCTCCTTGGGGATGCCGATACCGGTATCGGCTACCGTGATTCGGACGGTCCGTTCGTCCTGCGGGGAGAGAGAGACGCTAAGGACGCCCCCCGCCTCCATTGCCGCGATGGCATTCAGGCAGAGGTTCAGAAAGACCTGGGTCATCCGATCGGCGTCGAGAGGGACGTCCCCGATCCCCGAATCGAGGTTTGTTTCGATGCTGATCCCCTTCCTGTGCGCTTCGCCTTCGACCATCTTCAGCGCATGACGGATTACGACCGGCAGAGCGGTCGGGACGCGTTCCATCGTCAGCGGTCGTGCAAATTCAAGAAGCTGCGTGATGACACGGTTCAGCCGGTCCACCTCGCGGATCATCACCTCCGCCGTCTCCCGGTCTTCGGGGTTGTCCCGATAGCGCTCCCGGAAACAGGTGGCGAACCCCTTGATCGAACTGAGCGGGTTCCTGATCTCGTGGGCGATGCCGGCGGCGAGGCTCCCCAGGGAAGCGAGCCGCAGGCTTCGGGCGACCTCCTCTTCGAGGCGCCGGGTCTCCGTCATGTCCCGGAAGAGGATGACATGACCAACGAAGGTGTTATCTTCCTCGCGGAGCGTTGTCGCGATCACCGCCAGAGGGATCGTCCGGCCCTCCGACAGGGCGCAATCGATTTCGCGCTCAATTGGCCGCTGCCTTCCGGCAAGTTCCCGGAAAAGCTCACGGCACCCCCCCGGAAGGATCTCCTCCGCCGTTTTCCCGAGAACCTCCATCGCGTTGCGCTTGAAGATGGCTTCTGCCGTCTGGTTGAATGTGTTCAGCCTGCCTTCGGCGTCGGTGGCGATGAGGCCGATCGGAATGTTCTCGACGAGGCTGTCGGAGAAGGCCTTGATCCGGGAGAGGGAACTCCGCGCTGTGCGGTAGCTTTGGGCGAGCAGAAGCGAGATGATGCCCGCGCATCCGATTAGCAGGAAGAGGAGGGCCATCCAGACCGTGTGGCGGACGTCTTCTCCATGGGCCGCCGTGATCGGTCCCATATTCAGACCGACGAAGATGACCAGACCCGGTGAATCCGGAGCCGGGGTTTCCGGCGACGGTCGCGTCGAGAAGGGATCGGGAACCCCCATGGGTTGCCCTCTCATCGGCGAGAACCGTCGATAGACCTCGAAGGTATCGGCCCCGTCGCTGTTTGGGACCTGCCGCCAGGCGAGCTTCCCGGAACGGGCGATTTCGGCCAGATCGAGGTCCTGACCGTAGTTCGCGCCGATCCGCAAGGGATCGCTGTCGGCGAGGATCGTTCCCCGGGTGTCGATCACGATCAGATAGTCGATGTCCGGCTGCTCGGTCATCTCCATGAGGAGTTTCTGGAGCTGGAAGCCACCCCATCTGAGACCGATCCCTGTCCGGGCGCCCGCTTCGAAGGACCGGATCAAGGCCGCCCCTTTTTCAACGAGGAGGCGTGTGGTCTGCTCCTTCTGCCGGTTGATGTTTTCCAGCGTCATGAAGATGAAGATGGGTACGAGAATCACAACCGCCCCGATGAGCAGCCAGGGGGGGACCATTGCCCAATAACCCTTCTTTCCGCATTGCTTGCCGTTCATGTGATCCCTTTGGTCAATCATACTTTGAACAAGTCCACGCCTGGATACTTGCTAGGCAACTGGATACCACAAGTGGATACTTATGATCCACATGTTTCTATGGCGGGCAGTGTGCCAAGGGGCCAGGGCCCGGCAGAATAAATATAGATAAATGATGTCAATCATTTAGAGCTTAACACGCATTGTGGCATGGCTGTTGCTCAGGAGAGAAGCAAAACGGAGTCCACGAAAGGCAATCTTGTTTCGCAGGACAATGGATGGAAAGCATAAGGACGTGCTTCAGGGAGAGCGAAAATGAAAAAAGTAATGTTGGTAGTCACGGCCGCGATCTTTACCGTGGCGGTTGCATCCGCCGCCTTTGCCTTTGGCCACGGGCGGGGTCCGGGTTATGGCCCCTGCGCACGGGGCGATATTCAGGGGCCGGCCGGGTTGAACCTGTCAGCGGAGCAGATGGCAAAGATCAAAGAGATCCGCGAGGCTCAGTGGAAAGAGATGAAACCCCTTCGGGAACAGATGTTCACCAAGCGGGATGAGATCCGTAAACTTTGGCTGGAACCGAGTCCCGATGAGGCAAAAATCATGGCGGCTCAAAAGGAGATGCGGGCCCTCCGGGATCTGATGGAGGACAAGACTACGGCTTTACGTTTGAACGCCGCCAGGGTGCTCACTCCAGAGCAGCGAGAAAAGGTCGGACCATCCGGTCAGGTTCGCGGTCCAGGACACAGGCGCGGTTTTGGTTCCATGCAGGGGTTCGGTCCCGGTGCGCCGGGAGGTGAAGGCTGCTTTGGCAATCCGGTGTATTTTAATTGATGAGAGCCGCAACATCGTTGCCAAAGTTCTTTGACAAACGAATAGCCATAATGTCCTTCCATAAACGACCGAGTGTCCAGAATGTCGCGGCACTCAGCGCTTAATAAACCGGAAAGAATAACAACAGGGGGATCATCCGTCAGATCCAGGCGCCACCCTCCTCGCCAGGGCGGATGATCTCTCTGTTCCTGGGTTTTTTCCGGTTTTCAGATGGGTTTATCGGCCTTTATCCCTGTCGGAGAGGTGTGGTCGGGAATGCTAAGCCTGCGAGGTTCCCTCTTCCTTCTTCTTTTTCTTCTTGGGTTTTGCCTCCGGCGGCGGTTGCGGCTCCGCCTTCTTTGTCTTGGGTGCCTCTTCCTTGGGTTTCGCCAGGCGTTCCGCCTTTATCGCGGCGAGATCCGCCGTGCGAGCCACCTTGGCATCAATGGCCCTTAATCGGGCGGCCATGCTTTTGCGTTCCGCCTTCAATTGTTTGACAAGCACGTCCCGATCGATATCCGTCTTGTCCAGCCCTTTTTCGGTAAGAAGGGTCAGGCGTTTGTGTAATTTCGCCTCCAGGGCGGCTTTCTGCTTTAACCTTGTTTCCTTGCTTTCGGATGCCATCATTCTCTCCTTAATTGTTTTTGTATGACCATTTTTCACCGCCTCGGACCCCCGGGCGGTTCCGGAAGCGGGGATATCCCCTTATCAGGATTTCAGCGGGAAATCCAGCTTATTTGAGGCTTCTCCCGTTGTTCTTGACAGGGTTCCGTTTTTCTCCTATGCTCCGGCCACCTCGATCATTGCACATGATAAACGAGAGGAAAACTGTGAACCTGCTGGAAGAAAAGCTTTCACCGTTCGATGATCGCCGTCTTACTGAAGCATCTGGAACAGGGTGAAGGAGCAGGCAATGGTCCTGTGTGGGCGGTTCTCCATTTACCGGATGACCTTTTAAGCGGCGATTTCAGGAGGGCAATCATGAGAAAAACAGGCACAGCGGTTCTGGCAGCGTTTCTGATGGTTACGTGGCTTTCGGCCTGCACGACCTATGAGCGTAAGGTGGTGCCCTTCAAGATGCCGACTGCCTATCCGAATGCCACGGCCGCGGGGGACGCGACGATCGCTGCCAAGGCCTATGACAACAATGAAGACGCGGCTGCGGCCTTCGGTTTCGACATCCGCGGCGCCGGTATCCTTCCCGTTCAGGTTATTTTCGACAATACGGGAAACCATCCGCTGGAAATTCTGACGGACAAAACGTTCCTGGTCGATGAGGAAAACAACCTCTGGCCGATCCTCGATGAGCGGATGGCCTATGACCGCCTGTCCAAGAAGACGGAACTCGGGAAGGTCTTGCCGGAGGCCTCGAAGGGGGCTCTCCTCGCCGGCGCGGCCGGCGCGGTCATCGGCGCGGCGATCGGAATCGTGACGGGAACAAATGTCGGGTCGGCTGCCGGGAAAGGAGCCGCGGTCGGAGCTGCCGCCGGGATAACCATGGGCGGAGCCAAGGGGCTGGGCGAATCGGACGTCCGGCAACAGATCCAGGAAGATCTTCAGAATCGCTCCCTCGAAAAGAGGGCGATCTCCCCACGAGAGGTGGCGCACGGTTTCATCTTCTATCCGGGAGAAGCCGGGAAACCGAAGGAGCTTCGGATCAGCATCCGGGCTGTGGATACCAGGCAGGTCTATCCACTGATCCTGAAATTCTGACGGGTTTTGACATGGTGTCGGTGATATGGTATCAGGTCCGCCGCATTGTGGATGCGGTAATGTTGTTTAAAAATAAAACAGGGAGGGAAGATTAATGAAAAAATATTTGTGGTGTTTGAGTCTGTGCTTGATACTTTTATGCGTTGTGCAACCTGCATTTGCGCAGTCGAAACAGGAGGCTCAAGCGCTGAAAAAGGAGATCGAATCTCTCAAACAGGGGCAGACCGTGATCGGGCAGGATGTTCAGGAGATCAAGAAGCTCCTTCAGGGCATGCAGCGGCCGGCTACGGCGCCACCTGCGCCACCCGTGCCTTTCACAGAAGCGATCATCGACATCAAAGGCGCCCCGATCAAGGGGGACAAGAACGCAAAATTCGTTATGATAGAGTTTACAGAGTATGAATGCCCGTTCTGTGGGAAATACGCCCGTGAGACGCAACCGCAGATATCGAAAGAATACATTGAGACCGGCAAGATGAGGCAGGTGTTCATGGACTTCCCCCTGGCCATGCACAGAAGAGCGCCCAAAGCCTCCGAGGCCGGCCTGTGCGCCGCGGATCAGGGAAAGTTTTGGGAAATGAGCGACAAGCTTTTTGACAACCCGACCAATAACCCGACCTGGCTGGAGCCGGAAAATATATTGAAAATCGCGGAGGGTCTTGGACTGGATATGACCGCGTTTAAAGCATGCCTCGACGGCGGAAAGCGCGCTGATGATGTCAAGAAGCGCATGGCCGTGGGTCAAAAAGCCGGGATGACCGGAACTCCGGCATTTTACCTGGGATATATGATGCCCGACGGCACGGTAAAAGCGACAAAGCAATTGAAGGGAGCGATGCCGTTTGCCAGCTTTAAGGCAGCAATAGATGAGATGCTTGCCCCGAAAAAAGCAGATGAGAAGCCTGCACCGAAAAAATAGGCACGGAAATGGGAGCGGGGACGGTCCCCGCTTTTAACATTTCTCAGGTTCATGCCCTTTTTGTTGGGGGGGGAAACCGGGGGTCATCCCCCGGTTGTCCCCCCTTTTTCTACTTCTTTCCGGGCATAGCCGGCATCCTTGAAATCATTCCTGCGGTGTGGTACAACTTTGAAAAGCGATGGGAAATAAGGACCTGAACTTTCATGCCGGTTTATGAATACATAGCCCTCGATGTCGGCGGCCGCAGACGGAAGGGGATCATCGATGCCGGAAGCGTCGCAGCCGCACGGCAAAAACTTCGCGATACGGATGTCTTCCCCGTGGAGATTTCCGAGGCATCCGACCAGAAACGGGAAGAAACAGCCGCCGGGGGAGGCGCGATCCATCTCTTCCGGAGGGTCGGTCTCCAGGAGTTGGCCCTGATGACGAGACAGCTTGCCACCCTTCTGGGTGCGGGGCTGCCGCTTGTGCCGTCGCTTTCGGCGCTTATCGTCCAGATCCGGAATCCCCTTCTCAAAACGACGCTTGCCCGGATCCGGGAGGAGGTCAGCGAGGGGAACAGCCTCACCCAGAGCATGTCCCATTTCCCGAGGATCTTCCCCCCTTTTTATATCAACATGGTCCGGGCGGGGGAGGCGTCGGGGACGATCAACCTGGTCCTCAATCGGCTGGCCGATTTCCAGGAGGCGCAGCAGGCCCTGAAAACGAAAATCCGGTCGGCCCTTGCCTATCCCATGTTCATGTTCTTCATCGGCAGCGGCGTCCTGTTCTTTCTGGTCACCTTCGTCGTGCCGAACATTACGAACATCTTCCGGGAGATGCACCAGGCGCTGCCGTGGATCACCGTCGTTCTGATTGCGGTGAGCGGCTTTCTGAAATCCCTTTGGTGGGTCATCGCCCTCGCCCTGATTGTCGGCATCGTCGGTCTGCGCTATGCGATCCGGAAGACCGATCAGGGCCGCCATTTTTGGGATCGGTTGAAACTCTATGCCCCCCTCTTCGGCGACCTGAACAGGAAGATCGCCGTAGCGCGCTTCAGCCGTACCCTGGGCACACTCCTCCAGAGCAGCGTGCCGCTTCTCGCGGCGCTGGAAATCGCCAGAAATGTCGTGGACAATATTCTTGTTGCGGAGGAAATCCGGCGGGCGGCCAAGGAGGTTGAGGAGGGACAGAGCCTCTCCGCACCCCTCTCCCGGAGCGGGTTTTTCCCCCCGATCGCCATCGAGATGATCTCCGTGGGGGAACATAGCGGCAACATGGAGACGATGCTCTTCCGGGTCGCCGATGCCTACGAGAAGGAGGTGGAGGCCAACATCGTTCTGGTCACCGCCCTGCTGGAGCCGGCGATGATCCTCGTAATGGGAGCCGCGGTCGGGTTTATCGTCGTTTCGATTATGCTCCCCATCTTCGAGATGAACCAGCTCGTCCGGTGAATGGACAGGAGGAAGGCATGAATAAAGAGAGATGCAACGAGAAGGGTTTCACGCTGATCGAACTGATGGTTGTGATCGTCGTCCTCGGCATCCTGGCCGGGCTGATCGTTCCCCGGATCATGGGGCGGCCGGATGAGGCGCGGCGGGCGAAGGCGAGAATACAGATTGAAAGCATCGAAACGGCGCTTAAACTCTTCAAACTCGACAATGGGAGGTACCCTTCGACGGAGCAGGGGCTCAATGCCCTGGTCGAAGCCCCGGTGACTGAGCCGCCGCTCAAGAATTGGCGTCAGGGGGGATACCTCGAAAAGGACAAGGTTCCCAAAGATCCATGGGACTACGACTTTATCTATCTCTCTCCCGGAGCCCATGGAGAGTATGACCTTTCCAGCCTCGGCGCGGACGGCGAAGTGGGAGGGGAGGGCAAGGATAAGGATATCAACAGTTGGGATAGTGACTGACCGGGGATACACGCTGATCGAACTGTCCGTGGTCGTGCTGCTGATCGGGATAATGCTTCTGGTCGCCGTCCCGCGGGTGAGGGATACCCTGCTCAACGACGACCTCAAGGCGGCGACCCGGCAGATCGTCGGCGCTTCCCGCGAACTGCGGAACGAGGCGATTCGAGAACAGGTCGATTACATTCTCCGGATCGACCTCGACGATCCGGGTTTTTGGACCTACAGCGCCGATACGACCTCCGAAAAGCAGAACGAGATCCGCGGCGGGGCAATCCGCTTCCCGGAAGGGATAAGGATTGCCGACGTGCGTCATTCGGGGGAGGCCCGGAAGACGGAAGGCGAGGCGTCCGTCCGTTTCTTCCACAAAGGATACACGGAACCCACCGTTATCCATCTGATGAAGGATGACCGGACCTTCACCCTCGTGTTCAATCCTTTTCTCCAGACGGTCAGCGTTAATGAGGGGTATGTCGATTTTATCTTCAATGAGGATGACCGTTCCGGTATCTGATGAGCGGCCGACGGTTCGGTTGACGACACATAGGGGGGTGCCATTGATGGTCGCCGCTGACCCGTATGGGCCGGTCCGGAAGGAATCATGTCGGCGGCCGTGGCGGAAGGGCGCCATCCCCGGTGGGTTCACGCTATTGGAGGTCATGATTGCGATGGCGATCCTGGCCATCGCCCTCGTTGCCGTCTACCAGTCACAGTCCCAGAGCATTGCGATGCTGGGCTCCTCCCGTTTTCTCACCACGGCCTCGCTTCTGGCCCAGAGCCGGATGGCGGAGATCGATGCGGCGGATCCCCGGAATGTCACAGCCGGCAGTGGAGATTTCGGGGATGATTTTCCAGATTATCAGTGGCAGGTGGAGATCGGCGGGACGGAAATTGAATTCTTGAAAAAGATCACACTTACAGTCACCAACAACCGAATGGTCTTTCGCAACACCTATCGTCTGACCCTCTATAAGGTGGTGCTGCTGTGAAGCTGTCTGTCGAAAAGCGCCCGCCGGCAGCGTTTCCCTCATCCTTCGCCGTTGGTATTTCGGGGACACGTTTGGATCCCTTTAGGCTTCAGGAACATCCTCCCGACCCCTCACGGCTCAGGATATCGGGGGCCTTGCATCCCGTCATTTTTGAACAGCAGGCAAAACAAGATTTCGACCGGCGGCCAAAGGGCTTTACGCTGATCGAGATCCTGATTGCCGTCCTCATCCTGGGGATTGTTCTGTCGACCGTCTACGTCTCTTACACAGGGACATTCCGCCTTATCCGGGAAACCGAAATCGACGCCGAACTCTACGGCATGGCGCGAACGGTT
Organism: Syntrophaceae bacterium; assembly: GCA_023249795.1. Taxonomy (GTDB): domain Bacteria; phylum Desulfobacterota; class Syntrophia; order Syntrophales; family UBA5619; genus UBA5619. The sequence continues at coordinate 5,807 of JAHFBU010000011.1, read as the reverse complement.
CTGGAGCGGATGGCCCGGGATCTGGAAGCCGCCGCTCCCTGGAAGAGGGCGCTTACCTTTGTGGCGAAGCCGTACAGTCTGGGAAACCGGGAGTTCACGCGACTGACCTTCCGGTCCGCGGCCCATGTTGCCTTTGGGGAAACGGAGGTGCCAGCCGGGATTGCCGTGATCGAGTATGGCGTTGAGGAGGGGGTGGGGAAGGAGGGCCATACACTCCTGCGGAGCGACTCCCTCCGCCGTGATCCGGAGAAGGCGGAGGCTCCCACCGGGGGATTTCTGTTGTGCGACCGGATCGAAACCCTGACCTATATTTTCTACGACGCCAATGGAAAGGAACATGAAACCTGGGACTCCGGCGGGAATGATGAAGCGGAGAAAAAGAGAGCTCCCATGATGGTCGAAATCCATCTCGGCCTGGTCAACGAGAAGGATCGGGAACATCCCTATCTTTTCACAACCAGGGTCAGGCTGCCGCTCAATCGGGTGATTCAATGAAACGCGGCTTCGCAAAGAACCCGGATGCGGTGTTACACTCCCGGAACATCTCCCCGACGCCTCACTCCGCGTGTTTCGGGGAGACGTTCCGATCCCTACGTGCTTCCGGAACATGTCCCCCACGCGGCATGCCCCGAAGCTTTGCGAGCCGAAGGAATGAGCAGGGCGTTGCCCTGATCATCGTTTTGCTCATGATCAGCATCATCGTGGCGGTCACGATTCAGTTGAACCGCTCCACGCGCTCCGAGGTTTACGACGCGGCAAACTTGAGCGACGGTATCCAGATGCGTTATGTTGCCGAATCGGCATTTTATGCGGGCGAGGCGCTTCTCCTGGCCGACAAGAACCTGGACCGATTTACCGCCCTGACGCAAGACTGGGCGAAGACCGATATGCTCGCCCTCAAATCCGAGGAGTTCTTCGACCATGGTTCCTTCAATCTTCTGATCGAGGACGAGGGAGGGAAAATCCCCGTTAACCTTCTCGCGGGCGGGAACGAATCGACGGTTCGAAACCTCATGATGAACCTCCTGACCGGTCCCTACTTCCGCCTCCCCCTGGATCGGGCCCGCGAAATCGTCGATGCCATCAAGGATTGGATTGACGTGGACAATGAGATCACCGGAAGCGGTGCGGAAGGTGGATACTACGAAGGGCTTGAGAAACCCTATCCCGCAAAAAACGATTCTCTCGATTGCATTGAGGAATTATTGATGGTAAAGGGGGTGACCCGCGAGCTGTTTTACGGCACGGGAGAGACGTTCGGCCTGATCCAGTGCCTTACCGTATTCGACGAAAGGGCGGTCAAAGTCAACATCAACACCGCGCCGAAACCGGTGCTGCGGGCGCTGTCGGATAAGATGACGGATGATGCGGTCGAACGGATCGAAGAGGACCGCCGGAACGAAAAAACCGCCCTTTCCAGTCGCACGTGGTACACCCAGGTTCATGAGACGGCCGATCTGAACATTCCAGCGGATCTGATTGTCGTTCAGAGCGGTACCTTCCGAATTACGGCCGTCGGCCTCCAGGGAAGAATGGCGCAGCGGATCACGGCCGTGGTCAGGCGAGAGACCGGCCAAAAAACGGCCAAACTCCTGTCCTGGAAGGTGGATTAAATTATTTATTTTCGAGCGTGTTAGAGCAATGGCCGAGAAAATGATCGGTATCGATATCGGCGCCGGCAGTGTCAAGGCGGTGATTCTCTCCCGGGGATTCCGTGGAGGACACCGGATCCTCGGCGTCCGCCGGATCGAGATCCATGAGGCGGGGGGCGTCCCGGAGGCGCTGGCACAGCTCTTTGCGGACAGGGCCTTTTGCGGCGCGGTCTGCGTGACAGCGCTTTCCCCGGGCCTGCTCTCCTTCCGGAACATCCGGCTTCCTTTCCGGGATAAAAAGCGGATCGGACAGACCCTCGCCTTTGCCCTCGAGCCGCTCATCCAGCAACCCCTCGACGGGGTCTTCATCGATTACACGGTGATCGGGCGGGCCGAACCATCGGAGATTTTTGCGGTCCTCGCCGAACGCGAGTGCATCCGCGAGCGGACGACGCTCCTTGCCCCTTACGTCCGGGATACGGCGGTGATCGATATCGATGCCGTTCCCCTCGCTTCGCTCCTCATGCAGCGGCCGGGATTTCCGGCAAGTGCCCTTCTTCTGGATATCGGCGTCCGGGATGCGACGGCGATTTTCGCCGGGAAGGGGCGGATTTTTCATGTCCGCCATTTCCGGTTTGGCGGGGGCACGGCGACCGGCGCGATTGCCAGCACCCTGCGGATCGATTTCCCCGCGGCGGAGTCGATGAAGCACGGCGAACTTCCGGAAGCGGCAGAGGCGGCGCTCCGGGAGGTCCGCGACCGTTTCCTCACCGAACTGAAAAATACGCAGGCATTTCTTCTGGATCGGGGGAGTATCCCCGAGGCGCCCTCCCGGATCATCCTGACCGGCGGTGGCGCCCTGACGCCGGGAATTGCCGAGGGGCTCTCCCGGATCTTTTCCGTCTCAGTGGAAAAAACGGACCTGCTCGCATCCGGCGGCTTCGAGATCGGCGCCGCCCTCCGGAGGTCCTGGGATCCGGCCATCATGGACCAGTCCCTCGCCTTGGCGGCCCGGCCGATGGGCAAGGGGAGCGGCTTCAACTTTCGCCAGCGCGAGTCCGAGGCGCGGGCCGGCTATGGTGCGTTCCGTGGGCGTCTGAAAATAGGGGCCGTAGCGGTCTTCATCATTCTGCTTCTGGGCGGCATTGAAATCGGACTCGACGACTACGGCGCCCGCCTCCGCCTCGCCCAACTGAAGAAGGAGAGCATCACGGAATTCCGGAAGCACGTCCCGGATACCACCCGGATTGTCGATCCGACGGTCCAACTCCAGGGAAAGATTGCCGAGGCAAAGAAGCTTGCGGCCGGTATGAACAATACAACAACCGCATTGACGGTGCTCGACCTTCTCAGGGAGCTTTCAGCCCTGGCGCCTCCGGAGCTTCTGGTGACCTCGCTTACGCTGGACGGGGCGGCGGTCGGCCTCAAGGGGGAGGCCCGGAATTTCGATGCCGTGGATAACATCAAGAAGATATTTGCGAATTCGAAGTATATCAAGACGGTGACGATCGGGTCGACAAACCTCATGAAACAGGGAACAGGGGTCGAGTTCGATCTCAAGGTGATATTGAAGAAATGAAGCATCTCTGGGAACAACTGACGCAAAGGCAGAAATATACCGTGGTCGCCGTCCTCGTCCTCGTGGCGGCGGCGCTGCTCTTTCAGTATGCCCTTCTTCCCTACTTCGATGCACGGCAGAAGGTGCGCGTCGCGATCGATAAGGGCGAAAAAAACCTCCGCGAGCTGGCAACCCTTAATGTGGAGTATGGCATCCTTCGGCAGCGCTCCGAGGAGATCCGGCGGGGCATCGAGCGTCGGCCGCCCGGGTTCGCCCTTTTCTCCTATCTGGAGAAGCGGGCAGGCGATGCGGGGGTGAAACCGAATATCAAATCCATGAGTCCTCTGCAATCCACGATGGAGGGCGCCTACGCGGAGTCCGCCGTCGAAATGAAGCTGGACAAACTGACGATGAAGCAGTTGACGGACTTCCTTTATCTGGTGGAATCACCGGAGGATCTGGTCCGGATCCGGAAGATGTCCGTCGGAAAGATGAAGGAGAGCCCGGAATACTTAGGCGTGCTGATCCAAGTATTTACCTATCAGCCGATCCCTCCCGGGAGCCGATGACATGAAACTGAAAATGAATTGGGCCATAGCGGGTTACGTCCTGGCCGGCATCGCCATGTTGGTGTTGTTCCTCTACCTCCGTTTTCCCGGAGAGACCGTGAAGGCCTATGTCAAGGCGATGGCCGCCGTTCGCAATCCCCAGATGCTGTTATCGATCGACACGGTCCAGCCGGCCACTCTTCCCGGTATTGCGCTGGAGAACATCACGATCGGCTTTCAGGGACGCCCGGAGGCGACCCTCCATGCAGACCGTCTGACCATCCGAGCCGGTTGGCTAGCCCTGCTCCGGGGACGTATCGCATTTATTCTCGCGGCTGAGGGGTATGGCGGCGTGCTCAAGGGGCATGTTGAATTTGCCGACTTTTTTTCCCTTCATGGACCGCTCTCAGCGGAGGCGAATTTCCGGGAGATCCGTATTGAGAAGTGCGCCTGGCTCAAGGACGCGCTCGTCCGCCAGATCACCGGAACGCTGCAGGGGTCGGCCGCCTTTAGCGGGGCACCGGAGACCCTGAAGAACGGAACATTAAACATAGAGTTTACGCTGATGAACGGAACCTACCCGCTTCAGGAGAGTTTCTTCGGTTTCGATCGTATCGACTTCAACAGGGTCGATGCGAAGATCAGTATCCGGAACGGCGCACTGAAGATCGCGGGGCTGACCCTGAAAGGGGAAAAAATCAACTGTTCGCTGAAGGGAAATGTCCTGTTTGCCGATGACATCCGGGACAGCCAGATTGATCTGACCGGGACGATCGAGATTCCGGTGGAAAAGAACAAACGGGTGACGCTGGCCATAAGCGGCACCCTGGGGAACCCGAAGACAAAGTTTCTGTAGATAGATGTCCCTACGTTTCCAAGGGCAAGGAGATTGCTTGGACTGGTTTCGTTATTTTCATTTTTCGCCGTCCGACCTCCGGGGGCTTGCTTCCCGACGGATGGTGATCCTCGCACTGATGGCCGTCTTCCTCTACCAGGGGGTAGGGATC